>VCAY01000026.1 GCA_013607635.1 Campylobacterota bacterium | reverse complement strand
CGGTTACACGCATGTTGCGATCTTCTGTGATAGCTTTGATAGCTTCAACAGCATCGTCATTGGTTACATCATCAGCAATTTTCGCTTCTATCATCATTGCACGTGCAGGATCACCATATTTGGTTACTTTGGTAAACATCTCATCGTAAGCTTCCATCGCATGGTCATCAAGTGTGTGTGCTTTTGTGACAGCCGTCCAACCCATGTGCATTGTTGAACATCCCGATATAAAGAACGATAAACCTAGTGCTAATAAAATAGCGCTTAAACCTTTTTTCATGTATTACTCCTAATTGGTCACTTTTTTTCAAAGTAAAGTTAAGTAACCATTTTACTGAGATAAAATAAAACTATTGTTAAATGATTGTGATTTTTTTAAAATTTATTTTTGGGTGTGTAAAACCGCTGTATCAGCGAGTATATCATGTAAAGCGCGTTTATCTTTTCTTAATAAAACCATAAGAAAACCTAATCCAAATAATAATGTTGAGGGGATGTAGCCTAACGATCTTGTGATCGCTTGTTTATTAGAGATATCTTGAAATGTTTTGGCATCGACAATTCGGATACCAACCATCTTTTTACCCGGTGTTGCTCCTTTGAATTTTTCCCAAAACAATACAGTTACAGCTAAAACCGCCAGCTCAAAAACAAGTTCCCATCTAAAAGAGGTAGTAGGTTGGTTTTGTAGCGCATTTGGATCGCCACTAAGAGCGAGTTGAAGGTTTTGTTGGTACTGGGCAAAATCAAACCACTCACCACCACTTAAAAAGTAGATAACAATGCCAACAGGCAAAGCTAAGAGGAAAGTATCTAAAAGTGAAGCAACAAAGCGGATCCAAAAACCCGCATATTGCACATTAGACATGATAATTGGGCGCTTCTTGTGTGATGATGACATCATGTACATGAGACTCTTTAAGACCCGCTGAAGTGATCTCAACAAACTCCGCTTTATCCCAAAACGCTTCGATGCTCTCGCTGCCACAGTAACCCATGGAGCTTCTAAAACCACCCATCATCTGATGGACAATCCCAGCGATGCTTCCTCTAAAAGGTACACGCCCTTCGATCCCCTCAGGTACGAGTTTATCAGCGGCCGTTCCCTCTTGGAAATATCTGTCGTTGCTCCCTTTTTGCATCGCACCGATACTTCCCATACCGCGGTAAGATTTGTACTGACGACCTTGGAACATGATTGTCTCACCCGGGGACTCTTCGGTACCTGCTAGGAGCGAGCCTGCCATAACACAGCTAGCACCTACCGCCAAAGCTTTTGCGATATCACCGGAGTACTTGATCCCACCATCTGCAATCACCGGAACACCGTGTTTTCTCGCAGCTCCTGCACACTCATCAATCGCAGAGATTTGTGGTACACCAACACCAGCAACGATCCTTGTTGTACAGATAGAACCTGGGCCAATCCCCACTTTAACACCATCAGCACCCGCTTCAATAAGTGCTTCGGTAGCCTCAGCTGTAGCGATATTTCCGGCAATCACATCAACTTCGAGTGACGCTTTGATCTGTTTGACGGTATCTAGGATCCCTTTTGAGTGTCCATGTGCGGAGTCAAGTACCAAAACATCAACGCCTGCATCCACAAGTGCTTTTGCCCGATCGATCTGCCCGACACCGATCGCTGCACCGACAACCAAACGACCAAACGCATCTTTATTGGAGTTAGGGTACTCGATCCGTTTTTTGATATCTTTGATCGTTACAAGACCTTTTAAAAATCCTTCTTTGTCGATGATAGGGAGTTTTTCAATCTTGTTTTTGTGCATAATCTCAGCAGCATCGTCAAGGTTAATCCCTCGCTCTGCTGTGATGAGTGGCATTGGTGTCATCACTTTTGAGACAAGTTTTTTCATATCTTTCTCAAATCGCATATCGCGGTTTGTAAGGATCCCAAGAAGTTTGTTGTGGCCATCAACGACAGGAACACCAGAGATTTTAAACTCTTTCATAAGGTTTTCTGCATCACCAAGTGTCGCATCGGGGTGTACATAAATTGGATCGATGATGATACCGCTCTCAGATTTTTTCACTTTTTTTACCTGTTTGCATTGCGATTCGATATCCATATTTTTATGGATGATCCCAATTCCGCCGAGTCTTGCCATAGCGATAGCTGCACGGTATTCGGTAACGGTATCCATCGCAGCAGAAACCATGGGAATTTTTAGCGATATGTTTCGAGTCAGTTTTGTCTCAAGTGATACCTCTTTTGGAAGAACTTCAGAGTATTGTGGTACAAGGAGTACATCTTCAAATGTTAAAGCGCGTTTACGAATTTTCATGCGTTTCCTTCTGTGGTGTGAATTTTGACATTATATCTTTTTTGTGGTTAAAAGGAGGTTAGTTACCCCTTTTTCGGTGTTTTTCTAAAAAGGTGATAATTCTCAGCTTCTAGCATATCCTCTACATATCCAACAACACACTTGCTACAGTTTGTCCAGATACCTGATGGAAGTCGCACATCGAGCTTGTTTTTTTCACGTAGCTTGATGATCTTTTTTGGTGAAAGTGTTTTTGTAGTAGGGGAGAAGTCAACGTCAGTTAGATCAACATCATCTTTGTAAAAACAGGTCTGTTTTTTAAAGTTTCCCCACCCCGGAACTCCATCTTCGGTATATGGCACCTCATAGCCGTTTTTAAATTTCACCATCATCTTATAGTAAGAGTCCTCAAACACCGCAGTAACTTTTCCTGGACCAAAAACAAGTCCGTAAACTTTGTCTTTTACTTTTACATTATCAAAATAAGCCATCTTTTCTCCCCTTTTTTTGTTTTTAGTTGTTAGAAGCTACTTCTTTTTCAAGTGATAGTGCACCGTCAAAAAGTGTTTGCTCATCATAAGCTTTGGCGATAAGCTGCAAGCCAACCGGCATCCCCTCACCATTTTTCATAATAGGCAGAGATATTGCCGGAAGTCCCGCAAGGTTTACACTGATGGTGTAGATATCGCTTAGATACATATCCATCGGATTGGCAAGCTCACCAAATTTTGGTGCCACACTCGGTGCTACGGGGCTTAGGATTAGATCAACCTCTTCAAACACTTTAGCATATTCATCTTTGATGATGTGGCGTGTTTTTTGTGCTTTGACATAGTAGGCTTCGTAGTAACCGTTACTTAGTACAAAGTTGCCCAAAAGGATACGCCGTTTCACTTCATCCCCAAACCCTTCGCTTCTTGTTTTGATAAAAGTCTCTTCAAGGTTTTTACCAACCACTCTGTTACCGTACCTGATCCCGTCATAGCGTGCGAGGTTGGTTGTAGCCTCTGCTGTTGCGGTGATGTAGTAGGCTGAGATGTCATATTTGGCATCCATTAGCTCTTTTTCTACGATCTCATGCCCTGCAGCTTGTAACGCGTTGACTGCTTTTGCATAGGCATCTTGCACATCTTTGCTTGCATTTTCTATATATTTTGGAAGCACTGCAATTTTAAGTTTCCTCGATGGGTCAAGGTTTGGCACAACTTTATCATCTTTTTGTGCGTTGGTTGAGTCTTTTGGATCGCTCTCGCTGATGATATCGTACAAGATCGCCGCATCTTCAACATTTTGAGTCATGGGACCAATCTGATCAAGGCTTGATGCATACGCACCAAGTCCGTAACGACTTACACGCCCGTAAGTTGGCTTCATCCCGACAATCCCACAATACGCCGCAGGCTGGCGGATCGATCCACCTGTATCACTCCCAAGGGCTGCGATCGCTAAACCGGCACCAACTGCCGCTGCACTTCCACCAGAGCTTCCACCCGGTACGTGTTCTTGATTATGAGGGTTGAGTGTTTTGCCGTAAAAACTTGTCTCGGTTGTTGAGCCCATCGCAAACTCATCCATATTGGTGCGACCAAAAGGGCTAAGACCTGCTTCGAGCATCTTTGCAACCACTGTGGCGTTATAGGGTGCGATGTAGCCTTGAAGGATCTTAGATGCTGCTGTAACTGACCAGTTTTTGACCTGAATATTGTCTTTGATAGCGATCGGCACACCTGCACCAAAATCTTGCACATCGATGTAGGCATTAAGCTCTTTGTTTTGTTCGATTTTTGCAGCGAGTTGTTGTTTGAACTCTTGTAACTCTTCTTGGGAAAGCTCTAAGGCTTGTTTTAATGTGATCATTGAAAAAGTTCCTTATTTGAATTTTTTAACTAAGAAGATGCCAATAGCAACGATACCAAAGATAACACCGATAGTTGCGAGGATAAAACGCATCTCTACCGGCTGTGTAAAATCTGGCATTACGCTACCACCTCTGCACACCTTTTACATATAACATCCTCAGATTCTGCTTGGTATTTCCAACATCTTGGACATTTGTGTGCTGTTGCTTTGGCGATTGTAAAAGTATCATCACCCACTTTAAAGCTGCCAAGCTCATTCTCTTGGGGTTTTTCTTCAAAGATACCACTTACCACAAACCAATCCTCCGCATCGCTGGCATCCATATCAAGAACAGTTTTTGATTCTGTATAGATGATAAGCTCTAAGGTTGATTTGATCACTTTCTCTTTTTTAAGGGTATCCACAACCGCACCGAAACCTTCTCTTGCTTTTTCAAGGTAAGTGGCATCAAATGGTGCATCTACTTGTGGTAAAGCTTCGTAAACGAGATCAAAAATATCTTTGGCATCACCTTTGATGATAGCAGGTGCATGCTCCATAATCTCATCAGCCGTATAGGTAAGAATCGGTGCAATAAGAGCAAGGAGAGTGTGGGTAATCATCGCCATAGCACTCTGGCTTGCTCTTCTTCTTTGGCTGTTTTGCTCGTTACAGTAAAGATTATCTTTGGTCATATCGATATACATACCGCTAAGTTCATTGACGATAAAATTGTTCAGTACACTCATACCGTTAACAAAATTGTATTCACCAAAGAGTTTATGCACTTCATCAAAGCGCTCTTTTGCGGTTGCGAGGATCCATTTGTCAAGATCCCCCATAGCATCAATGCTTACAAGCTCCTCAAGGTCGTTGATATTGGCAAGCATAATTCTAAAAGTGTTTCTAAGTTTTCGGTAGTTCTCAGCTGTTTGTTTAAGTATCCCTTGAGAGATTTTCAGATCCCCTTGATAATCAGACGAAGCCACCCAAAGGCGTAAGATCTCACTACCAAACTCTTTGATAACTTTCTCAGGTGCGATCACATTACCTTTTGACTTAGACATCTTCTCACCCTTCTCATCAACCGTAAAGCCATGAGTAAGTACCCCTTTATAAGGTGCTTGGTGTTGTACTGCCGTTGAGAGAAAAAGGGATGACTGGAACCATCCGCGGTGCTGATCGCTCCCTTCAACATAGAGATCTGCCGGATAAGTTCCTGCATCGTAGTTGCGAGATTTTAAAACCGAGTACCAAGTAGAGCCACTGTCAAACCAAACATCCAAGATATCGTTGACCTTCTCAAGCTCTTCAGGTTTATAGCCACTTCCCGGATAAAGCAGTTGCTCGATCGACATTGAGTACCAAGCATCACTTCCTTGCATCTCAAAGATCATCGCTACAAAATTAAGCACCTTCTCATCCAAAAGCACCTCGCCGGTTGCCTTGACTCTAAAAAATGCGATAGGTACACCCCAGTCTCTTTGACGAGAGATACACCAGTCTGGGCGGTTTTCAACCATAGAGTTCAGACGCTTGCGACCGGTCTCGGGAACAAATTTTGTTTTCTCTACTTCATTAAGTGCGATCTCTCGAAGTGTTCGCTCCTCACCCTCAGGGGTGCCGTCCACCGAGATAAACCACTGTTTTGTCGCTCGAAAGATAAGTGGTGTGTGGCTTCTCCAACAGTGTGGGTAGGAGTGGGTGAATTTTGTTACCTTCAGCACAGCGTCACCCATGAGCTCAACAATTGCGTCATTTGATTTAAAGATATGTTTGCCCACAAACTCCTCAAGATTTGGTAGTAGTTTTTCCCTTACTACCGTTGCATCGTAACACCCTGTCTCATCAACCGGCATCACTACATCGAGGTTGTAAACAAGCCCCACACGGTAGTCATCTTCACCATGACCCGGAGCAGTATGCACACACCCTGTACCGTTGTCAACCAAAACATGCTCACCCAAAACGATGCGTGAATCTCTGCCGTTAAGCGGGTTGATTGCTGTAAGGTTTTCAAAATCTTTGGCTGCAAACTCTTGTGCGATTGTACCACTCATAACCTCTTGTTCAACAAGTGAGGCTAAAAGCTCTTTAGCAACGATGTAGCCATCGGTTGTAAGAACATACTTTTCGTTTGGATTGAGTGAGATACCGGTATTTGCAGGGATCGTCCAAGGGGTTGTTGTCCAGATTACAGGTGCTGCTTTGCCGTTGATGCCAAGTTTGCTTTTTGCCGCATCACTCAGTTCAAACGCTACAAAGATAGAGTGGGACTCTTTATCCTCATACTCCACTTCCGCTTCTGCTAACGCTGTTCGCTCCGCCCATGACCAGTACACCGGCTTACTTCGCTCGATCAACAAACCTTTTTTGGCTACATCACAAAGCATTCGGTAGATGTTGGCTTCAAATTTATAATCCATCGTCACATAAGGTTTTTCCCAATCAGCGATGATACCAAGCTTTTTAAACTCCTCTTTTTGGATCCCCACAAACTCGGTTGCATGCTCGCGACAAAGTTTTCTTATCTCGGCAGTTTCAAGCTGCTCTTTTTTTTGTTTACCACCAAGCTTTTTCTCCACTTGCTGCTCGATCGGTAAGCCGTGACAATCCCAACCCGGCGTAAAACGCACAGACTTGCCGTTAAAATAGTTGTGTTTGATGATGATATCTTTGAGGATTTTATTGAGTGCGTGACCGATGTGGATATGCCCGTTGGCATACGGTGGTCCATCGTGCAGAGTAAAACTCTGTGCACCCACACGGTTTTGTTTCATCCTTTGGTAAACTTTTTCATCTTCCCATTTTTTATAACGAAGCGGTTCGTTGTTAGGAAGGTTTCCACGCATCGCAAAAGAAGTTGTTGGTAAAAGTAGTGTCTCTTTATAGTCCATTTTTAGCCTCAAATTTATTGTAAAAGTTGTGGATTATACCTTTTTTGTATTTAAAAGATGATAAATGTAGTTGGAATTATGCTAATATTAGCTATCTTTTTCATTGGGTTTAGAGGTATATGATGAAGTTACATGTGATGTTTGTCGGTAGTCAGTTTATCTATAATATGGCACTACGGGAGTATGTGCTTCGTTCGGTGCAGAGGTGCTGTGATGTTGTAGATATGGTAACCCTGCATAAAGATGGGGATAGCTCTTTGTTTTTAGATATCGAACAGCAGGTTAATATGCCAAAAAACCTCATAGTTGTAACCTCAAAACAAAATGCTTCAACAGTAGGTAAGCTAGTGGCAACAGCAACAGGTGATATGCAAGTTTTGCAAAATGGTGCTTTGATGCCGCAAAAAACAGTTGTGGCCGAGGAGGGTAGCTATCTTTTAGAGCATGCTAAAGCCTTTATTAATGTTGTACAGATCGATGATGGGCAAAAGATACCTACAATCTTGCTTAACAACAGCAGCTCTAAAGCAACACTACATGTAATGGATGAACAAAAAGAGACGCTGCATAACCTTCTTACACCCATTGCACAAACCTATGAAGTGGTTTTTGAGCTAACAACACTTGTAGAGGGGTGGCAACGAGTTGATTTATTTTCCAAGCGCTATGGAGATATCTCAAACTTCATCGCTGCAGTGAAAAAACTACTTCCAAAAAACACCATTGCTTCTGCTGATGTGGTTGAGTATATGATAGAAAAACTTGCATCACAAGGCAAAAAGATCACTTTTGCAGAGAGTTGTACCGGAGGGTTGTTGAGTTATTTTCTTACAAAACACAATGGAGCTTCAAAGATACTAGAAGGTGCACTCATAACATACTCTAATGAGCTTAAAGACAACTGGCTTGCAGTGAGTGAAGAGACGCTAAAAAAATATGGTGCAGTGAGTGCCGAAGTTGTGTGTGAAATGAGTGAAGGTGCCCTTGATGTCTCCCATGCAGATTTTGCAATCGCTGTAAGTGGGATAGCAGGTGATAGCGGCGGCAGTGATGAGAAGCCAGTTGGGACAGTTTATATAGGTGTACGAAGTAAAACAGAGCACTTGGAAAAACATCTTTACTTTCAAGGTGATCGCAACTTTATACAAAGCCAGAGCGTACTTTATGGTCTGAAAATGTTGTTCCTTTTGGATAGAGAGACTTTTTTTTAAAAAAATCAAAAAAACTCTTGACATAAGAAAGCTTTTTGTCTATAATTCCAGCCTCTTAAACAAGAGAAACACAATGTCTCGTTAGCTCAGCTGGTAGAGCACGTCACTTTTAATGATGTGGCCGAAGGTTCGAATCCTTCACGGGACACCATTTATTGGATGCGGTGGTAGTTCAGTTGGTTAGAATACCTGCCTGTCACGCAGGGGGTCGCGAGTTCGAGTCTCGTCCACCGCGCCATTTAAAAAAAAGGGCGCTTAGCTCAGTTGGTAGAGCGCTACCCTTACAAGGTAGATGTCACTGGTTCGAGTCCAGTAGTGCCCACCATTTTTGTTAAAAACCTTTTGTTTTAAATGAAAGATAATGACCCTTTCGTCTAGTGGCCAAGGACACTATCACTTCATGGTAGTAACAAAGGTTCAAATCCTTTAGGGGTCGCCATTTTCGGTGTTTTTATTTCCCATATTTGTGGGCGCTTAGCTCAGTTGGTAGAGCGCTACCCTTACAAGGTAGATGTCACTGGTTCGAGTCCAGTAGTGCCCACCATATAAATCAAAACGATAATTTTAGAGTGCGGTGGTAGTTCAGTTGGTTAGAATACCTGCCTGTCACGCAGGGGGTCGCGAGTTCGAGTCTCGTCCACCGCGCCATACTTCCATTTTTTTACAAATCAGAATTTAGAGAAAACTTTTTGTCCCACCTTTGTCGTACAGGTCTTTATAGCGAAATGTTATGAGGTTTTGCATGATGGCAAAAAGGATCATAAAGTTCAAAAAGCTACTGCCACCATAAGAAAACATTGGTAATGGAACCCCTACAACCGGTGCAAAACCTATGGTCATTGCGATATTAACCCCCATATAGATAAAGATCATAAAAGAGATCGCGACACTTACTACTTTGATATAGTAATCGGTATTAAAAATGGCTAGGGTGAGCATGTTTAAGACTAGCAAAATATAGATGGATATTATTACAAGTGCCCCTAAAAAACCTGTTCGCTCCACAACAAAAGCAAAAATGAAGTCACTTGTAGCAATGGGGAGAAATTTCATCTGTGTCTGTGTAGCTTCCTCTTTTGATTTTCCTGTCCATCCACCTGAACCAATAGCGATAATTGATTGTTGTACATGATAAGAGGGTTTCTCACTTAAAAAATCTTGGATACGAACTTTTTGATAGTCGTGTAAGGCATATTTGTATGCTAAAGGGATGACAATAACGATCGATACTGTAATAACGGCAATGATCTTCCAGTAGATACCGACAAAAAACAAGACACCGTATCCAATAAGTAACAACACTAAAGCAGTGCCAAGATCAGGCTCTTTGACAATAAGGATAAAAGGGATCAGTATATACATGCTTAGTCGCATAAAGTCTCGAAGTCGATAGCCACCAATTGGTGGAGGTGTTTTGTTGATAAGATACGCCAGCATTAATATAAGTGCAGGTTTGACAAACTCTGAGGGCTGGATCGTTGCATTGATAAATGGGATCTCAATCCAGCGTTGTGCTCCGAGTCGCGCGTGACCAAAAAACTCTACTGCTAGCAATAAGATGATATTAAGCCAATAGATAAAGGGGGTCACCCAGCTCATTTTACGGATGGGTAAAGCAAAGATACCTATAAATGTAAGGATAGCAACACCCACATAAGCAAGCTGTTTTTGAGCAAGTGCAGGCACAGCTTCACCTATGAGCCAGTTGGACATAACAACAAGCGGGATAATAAGAATGATAGAAACAAAGTCAAATTGTGATAAAATACTCTTATCAAATCTCCACAAGTTTATAGCTCCTGATAAATGATTGTGATTGTAACATAAAGGTAAATAATGGCGGATGTAAAAGAGTATATTTGTGATAAAAATGAGCGATTAGATACATTTTTAGCCTCAAAAATTTCACAGACTCGTTCACAGGTTGCACACCTTATTAAACAAGGAGCAGTGTCGGTTGATGATAAGTGTGTTACTCGTCCTGGGGTGAAACTCAAAGAGGAGCAAAAAATCAGTATCGTTTTTCCTCAGGCACAGACCAAAGAGATCGATCAAAATTTTATGCAAGAAACCAGCTGGGCCAAAGAGGTAAAAATTATATATGAAGATGAAGAGCTGATAGTGATAAACAAACCTAGTGGTGTAACGGTACATCCCGCTCCTAGTGTCAAAGAACCGACATTAGTTGATTGGCTTAAATATCAAGGGATGAGTTTGTCAACGATCAGCGGTGAGGAGCGTCACGGGATTGTGCATCGCCTTGATAAAGGCACTTCAGGTGCTATGGTTGTTGCAAAAAGTAATGAGGCACACGAATTTTTATCCAAACAACTTCAAGATAAAAGTATGGGAAGGTATTATCTTGCTATAATTACACCACCATTAAAAGATGATCTCACAACTGTAGAAGCAAATATTGCCAGAAGTGCATCAAACAGGTTAAAGATGGCAAGTGGTTTGGCACATGGAAAATATGCAAAGACACAATTCAAACAGTTGGCTTTAAGTGGTGATGCAAAACTACAACTTGTTGCGTGTAAACTTTTTACAGGAAGAACACATCAGATCCGTGTACATCTAGAGAGTTTAAACAGACATATTATGGGCGATCATATCTATGCATTGGCACCTAAAAACGCTCAATCGGAACGGATTATGCTTCATGCGTATATCATCTATTTTACCCATCCAATAACAAAAAAACGGATCGAGTTTAAAGCTGAACTAGATACAAGTGTGCAGCAATTTTTAGAAGAAAAATTTGATATGGAGAGTGCAAATGAGATTTTGGCAGCTAAACACATTGTTGAGTGTTTCACTACTGATACTTAGTGGATGTGGTGGAATACAACCTTTAATAGAGCAAAAGAAAACGCTTGATGCAACACTGCCTGTTGTCACTTTGACGAAAAATGGGATCATCACTGATATGACAGGTATCGCTTTTGAGTGGAAGAGTATTACAGATCCAAGAGTGCGTGCAATTGGGGTGTATAAATATACTCCAGGTGATGGTAATGAGAGTATGCTAAGCTATTACACAACACTTCCAAGTAGGTTTAAAACCCATTATGTGGATGATAATGTCAAGCCGGATACACGCTACAAGTATGCTTTTAAGGTGTATGCGGATGAGAGTGAAGGGAAGATGAGCAATGCTATTACCGTCAATAGCAAGCCTGTATTAGCTTCTGTGTCGTGGATTCACAGTATTACCGGTCTTCCAAGAAGTGCGAAGATAATTTGGCGACCACACAAAAACCAAAGAGTTGCCAAGTATATTATTGAGCGCAAAACTTTAGATCAAAAAGAGTGGGAGGAGATAGACACCCTCAGTGGAAGGCTTAACGCAGAGTATCTTGATACAGATTTAAAAGATAATTATGTTTACATGTATCGTTTGCGTGTAAAAACGTTTGATGGTATTGTCTCAACCCCTTCGCAGATGGTGAAAGTGGTGACAAAACCATTGCCAAGATCGGTAGAGAGTATGAGTGCAACCAAAAATTTACCTAAAAAGATCAAAATCGATTGGAGAGCACAAAAACCAAAAGATTTTAAGCGTTTTTATCTTTACAGATCTAAAGCAATTGATGGTGATTATGAGTTGATCGCCAAGTTGCATAACCCTACTTTTACCGATGAGATTGCAGAAGATGGTGCAGTCTATTTTTATCGTGTCAGTATTGTTGATAAAGATGGACTTGAGAGTGAGCATGAAAAAAGAAGTGTTATGGGGATGAGTTTGCCTAAACCTGCTGCACCTGCTATTTTTAAAGCTGAGTACAACGGAAATGTTGTAGCACTCAAATGGTCCAACGTTGATCCTCGTAGCGTTTCTTACGAGATAGTGCGTGAACAAAAAAAAGGGTGGTTTGAAACAAAAACGAAAACTTTTCGAGGTATTCAACAAACTTCATTCATTGACAATGATCTTGAGCCTGACAGCACTTATAGGTACACCGTCTACAGTGTTGATGTTAATGGGATTAAATCAGAATCGAGTGTAGAAGCGGTAGTTGTTACACCTGAATCACAAGAGATCATAGAGCCAAAGCAACAAAAGATACAAACACAAACTGCCAAGCGGTCTCAAGAGGTGCAGCCTCAAGAGGTGATAACGCCGATTAATGATCTTGATTTAAATGAGTTGTAATGCCACATCTGCACATAAAAGAGTTTAAAGCCGTCACATTGCCTAGGGAAGTTGAGGGTGTACATTTTGACTTTATAGCAAAGAACCTTACCAAAGATGATGAAACGCTCATAGCAGCGACGGTGGATGGTGATTCCTTTTTTTTGGTTGTAAAACAAGATCAAAAAAGAGTGTTGCTAAAAACAGATAAATTGACACGACCTGCATCGATTACAAGTGTGCATAAAGCACTTTTGGCGTATGCTAAAGTAGCTGAATTAGAAGTGCTTGCCTCAAATGTGATAGATCGTAAGAATGTGCACCTAGGTGAAGCAACAGCACTCAAAAAGATCGATTTTTTTGCTAAGAGTTTTCCGACAGATAAAGAGGTTCGTATTGAGGTTGGATTTGGTTCAGGGAGACACCTTCTGCATCAGGCGGCCAACAATCCTGATATACTTTTTATAGGGATCGAGATCCATCGACCTTCAATCGAACAGGTGCTTAAACAAGCAGTGATACAAGAACTTCATAACATTATGGTGCTCGATTATGATGCAAGACTTTTTATGGAGCTAGTACCGTCAAACTTGGTGGGTGCTGTGTATGTGCACTTTCCGGTACCTTGGGATAAAAAGCCACATAGACGAGTTATCTCTACGGCATTTATAGCAGAGTGCAGACGAGCTTTAAAAAAAGGTGGTACACTTGAGCTTCGAACCGATAGTGAAAATTATTATGCCTATTCATATCAAACCTTTATTGCATCTCCTAAAATCTCTTTGTTGATTAATAAAAACAAAGATATAGCGATCACATCAAAATATGAAGATCGCTGGAAAAAGATGCAAAAGAATATCTACGATATTGTGATGATCAACGATGAGGTTTCAGATGAGCTTAGTATAGAGGGTGATTTTACGTTTGAGAGTTCCTCGCTTACAAAAGAGCAGTTACTCAGAGTGCACAATAAAACAGAGCGTTTTGATGGTGGTTTTATCCATTTTGAAAGGGTGTATGAATTATCACAAGGGTTTATGATCAGGATATCGATGGGAAGTTTTGACAGACCAGAGCATCTGTATGTCATAGTTAAAGATGATGGAGTGAAGTATTACCCAGAGTTGCCACTTCGATCCCGATCCAATTTGCAGGCACATCAACATCTTAAGGAGATACTTCATGGATAAGGTGATAGTAGCGCAAAATCTTTCGCTTGCGTACTCTCAAGATGAGACCATCATCAATAAAGTCAATTTCTCAGTAGACTCAGGGAGTTTTGTTTTTATCACCGGAGCGAGTGGTAGCGGTAAATCAACGCTTTTAAAATCACTTTATGGAACACTAAAGCCAATAGAGGGTTCCTTGGTTGTAGGGGGGGTAGAACTCAAAGGGGTTGCAAATTCAAAGCTCAATTTTTTACGTAAACATCTGGGGATAGTTTTTCAAGACTACAAACTTGTTAAAGAGTGGACAATAGAGAAAAATATTATGCTGCCACTTATTATTAATGGATATGATAAAGTGGTGATGCAAAATCAGGTGGATTCCTTACTTAAACATGTGCGCCTTAAACATCAGGCTGGAAAGTATCCATTGGAGCTAAGTGGGGGTGAACAACAACGTGTTGCCATGGCGCGTGCACTTTCTCATAATCCTATCTTGATTTTGGCAGATGAGCCAACAGGGAACCTCGATGAGTACTCATCACAATTGATTTGGAACCTTTTAGAGGGAGCCAATGAACAACTCAAAACAACGGTTGTTGTCGTTACTCACCATATCCCAGAATATATGAGGGTACGTTATAAACATTATCATATCGAATTTGGAGCGATCCGTGAAGTCGTTTAAAGAGCATACATCTCTAGTTTTGGCGTTACTTGGGATACTTTTTTCGGTACAGGTTTTTATCATCGTTGAGCGTACGATCGATGCATATAAACAGGAGCTTGCTTCTAACTACTCTTTGGTTATAGTGAGCGAGAAAAAGCTTGATACAAAAAGTTTGGTTGCACAAAATCACCTTATCGCATCGATGGAGGTACTTTCGGCAGAGCATGTAATCAAAAAGCTTAATCCCGATATGAGTCATAAGAGTATGACGTTGCTACAAATCACCCTTCCAAAATTTTATAAAGTGGCTTTAGTGCACTATCCTTCTCCAAATGAATTGAGCAGGCTTACAAAAAAGCTTTTTAAAATGCCGTATATAACAAAGATTGAAACTTTTGCTAAAGCACATGATACTACTTACAAACTGTTGTTATTGTTTCAAAAGGTGGTTGGAGTTTTTGCCATTACCGTTTTTATTGTAACCATATTGCTTATCGCTAAAGAGTTGCGAATATGGCAGTTTAAACATAATGAACGCATGAGTATTATGGGGCTTTTTGGAGCACCGACATGGTTGCGATCAGCTGTTTTGTTTCGACTTGCTATAGTGGATGCGATCTTAGCCACATTGTTGGCAATTGTGATTTTTTCTTACTTTATAGGCTCTTCATGGATACAGCATCAGTTGGAAGTGTTGCAAATTAGTGTAACATTATTTGATTACACCAGTGACAGTTTTGTGATGCTTGGTATCTCTATGGTTGTTGCTATTGTGTTGGCGTTTTTTGTTGTTTTGGGTCATAAAGAAGAGGTGTGATGATTCGCTTAGTTTATCTATTACTTTTCTCAACTCTACTGTTAGCAAGAAACGATATAGATTCTAAGATTCAAAAAACAGCAAAAGAGTTGGATCGTTACACAAAAAACTACTCTAAAATCAACAAAAAGATGGCGCAAAATGCCAAAGCGATTATTTTACAAAAACGTAAACTCGAAAGACAAAAAAAATTTTTAAAACAGCTTCAAAAAGAGCTTGACTCGAAAGCACAAAACTATAAAGAGAGTAGTTTAAAATTGCAGGAGCTAAAAAAAGCTCAGGCGCTACTTAAAAAGAAACAAAGGAAAATCGAGGAGGAGTTGGTTTTTGTCATAGCTAAAAGTGTTTCACTTTCAATGATATTGCAAGAGAGTTACAAACCGGATGCCGATGCAATGATCGAGATGGAAGTTTTACGTTCAATGTTGCAAAAATCGAAACAAAAAATACAATCTCTTAGTAAGCAGTATATCGCCAATGTTAAAGATGTAGAGTTGTTACAGAGTCATGCACAAACTCTCGAAAACTCCATAAAAGAGATCGACGATAAAAGAAAAAAGCTGCTTCAGGCACAAAAAGAGAAGAAAAAAGCACTTGAAAATCTAAAAAGAAACAAAGCATCCTATAAAAAAGAGTTGCAAGCACTTTTTAAAAGGCAAAATACACTGAAAAAAACTCTTTTGCAGTTAAATATCATCAAGATCGATGCAGCAAAAAAAGCTAAAGAGGAAAAGGCACAAAAAGAGGCGTTGTCACGAAAAGATATTCAACTTGACAGTAAAAACCTTCCGAAAGTAAAGAAACATGGAAGTTCTTATCAGGCTATGAAAACGATCAGATACAGAGGGCCAAAGACGATCACGCCGTTAAGCTCGTATAAGATTACGAAAAAATATGGAACTTATGTTGATCCGATCTATGGGATAAAGATTTTTAACGAATCTATCTCACTCAAACCAAAAAAGCCAAATGCCAAAGTAAGAACTGTGTTTAACGGTAAAGTGATCTATGCAGATAAAACTGCAGTTTTAGATAATATTGTCATTGTTGAGCATAAAAATGGTCTGCACACCATCTATGCAAATCTTTCTCAGATAGCACCAACGATTAAAAAAGGGAAAAAAATCAAAAAAGGCTATACAATAGGAAGAGTGCAAGATGAGCTTGTATTTGAAGTGACGCAAAAATCGTATCATATTAACCCTATAAGATTATTCAGGTAGTTTTCGATATAATTGCAAAAAAATTAGTTGAGAAGAGTATGAATTTTATACAAACACGGGGCATTGATCCTGCAAAACCTGAGAAAGTGACATTTTCACAAGCTATTTTAGACCCGATCGCATCTTATGGTGGCTTGTATGTTCCTCAAAAGCTACCAGAATTGGGGATACCATTTTTACAAAAGCACCAAAACTCATCCTATAAAGAGCTTGCAAAAGATATGCTTGATGCTTTTGCTATCGATATTGAAAGTAGTGTGATCGATGAAGCACTCTCTTTATATGATAGGTTTGATGATGCTGCTAATCCTGTGCCGGTTGTAAAAGTTAAAGAGAACCTTTATGTAAGTGAGCTTTACCACGGACCCACAAGAGCATTTAAAGATATGGCACTACAACCTTTTGGAGTTGTGCTCTCATCTATTGCACAAAAAAGGGATGAAAACTATCTTATATTGGCTGCTACAAGTGGCGATACAGGTCCAGCAGCACTCGAGACTTTTAAAAACCGTGCCAATGTTAAAGTAGCTTGTTTGTATCCAGATGGTGGAACGAGTGATGTACAACGTTTACAGATGGTAACAGAGGATGCCAAAAATCTTAAAGTGATCGGGATTCATGGTGTATTTGATGATGCACAAAGTGCTTTAAAAAGATTGCTTGCATCAGATGAGTTTAAAAAGGTTCTCAAAGAGAAGCACACAAAACTCTCAGCTGCCAACTCTGTTAATTTTGGACGTATCATTTTTCAGATTATCTACCATATCCACAGCTATTTGGAGCTTGTAAGGCAAGGTGCGATCACCTTGGGTGAAAAAGTGTATCTCAATGTTCCAAGTGGAAACTTTGGAAATGCGCTTGGTGGGTATTATGCTTGGAAGATGGGTTTGCCTGTTGCAAAGATCATCATCTCATCAAATGAAAACAATGTTTTAACACGCCTTATTAAAACCGGTAAGTATGATCTTAACGGTTATGATGTGATCAATACAACTTCCCCAGCGATGGATATTTTAAAATCTTCCAATGTTGAACGTGTATTGTTTGACCTTTTTGGTGGGCAAAGAACCAAAGAGTTGATGTTTGATCTTGAAGAGAAAAATGTGTATGAGCTCACAGATGATGAGTTGGCAAAACTTCGTGAGTATTTCGATGCAGATTTCTGTACAGGTGAAGAGGGTAAACGTTATATAAAAGAGACGTTTGAAAAAGATGGGTATTTGATGGATCCTCATACTGCAACATGTTTTAAATCGTTTCATACATGTAGCAAGCAAAATATTAAATCGATCATCTACTCAACGGCTGAGTGGACAAAGTTTGCACCGGTAATTGCCAATGCTTTAACAGGTGAGGTCGATACATGCGACATCGATGCACTAAAATCGATTGCAAAAACGGCACAATTAAAGATCCCTACAATGATTCAAGATCTATTTGGGAAAAAAATTGCACAAAAAACCGTTGTCGATAAACAAGATATCGATAAAGTGATCCTAGAATTTCTTTAGGAGCAGGGCTTATCGAAACCTCTGCTCTTTTGGTGCATCTTTAGGTACTAAGCCGTATTTTGCTAGATCTACCTTAATCTCTTTGCGTTTATCTTTTAAAAGTTTTTGGATAACAGGGTTTCTATCCATCTTGTATGTTTCTGTTTTAACGATGTTTCCATCTTTATCGTAATATTTCTTTAGTCCCACTTTATAATTGTTTTTGTAATAGACTTCAGAGTAAAGGTTGCCATCTTGATCCCACTCTTTCATCACACCTTCACGTCTTCCCATATTGTAGTTTACCTGTGAACCTACAACGCCGTTATCGTAATATATTTTTTGAATACCATGTTTTTGCCCGTTGATAAACACCACCTCAAGTTTTTTGGCACCATTGTCGTAAAAAGATGTATAAAGACCATTCTCTTTGCCATCTTTAAAGTTGACCTGTGATTTTATCGTACCTTTATCTGTGTACCAGTAGGTCATACCATTGCGTTTACAATTTTTATAGGTAGAGGATTGTGCTTTATCTTTTACAACATACTCTGCAGGATCGCCACAGTAAAATTCTGTTGTATGCGCTGCAAAAAGCGCTGTCGTTATGCTGATTAACATGAATTGTTTCATTGAGTACACCTTTGAAAAATTGGATGAACTATTTTACTATTTTTTTATCACTTTTCTATCACTTGAGTTTTGTTGCCTTTGTGTAGGCTTTTTCAATGGCATCGATACAAGCACTTCTCACGCCGCCATCTTCTAGTGCGGCATATCCAGCAGCAGTTGTGCCACCTGGGCTCATCACTCCATCTTTGAGTAGTGCAGGGTGTTGCTCTTGGATCAGTTTACCAAAACCACCAAAAAGTCCACGCATTATTGTCATGGCATCATTGCGTTTAAGACCCTGTTTTACTGCTCCATCTGCCAAAGCTTCTGCAATAAGTGCCAAATATGCCGGACCACTTCCGGCGAGTGCTGTGGCAATATCAAGCTCCTTCTCGTTTCCAAGCCAGAGTGTTGGACCAATGGCACTAAAAATTGCTTGTGCTTCTTCTTGAAGTGAGCTATTTCCTGTAAGTGTAGTCATGGAGTGGTGCACTGATGCTGCAAGATTTGGCATAGCCCTTACAATCGCAGAGGTTTTAAAGCACTCTTTGAGTTTTTGTATGGAAGTGCCTGCAAGTACAGAATAGAGCGTATCGGGAGTCCCTTGTATCGATTGTGCGATCTCTTCAATATTGTTTGGTTTGACACACAAGATAATGGTTTTGTCAGTAGTGTCAAAACCATAAAGAAGATGTTTTTCTACAGAACAATCGAGCTTTTTTTCAAAGGTATCCAGTTTTGCCATATCTCTGCCAACAACTTCTATCTTAAACCTTTCTTTAAGACCTTTGGCGATACTTAACGCCATATTGCCGTTACCGATAAAAGTTATTGTTTTCATAGATTTTCCTCATTTTTTTATGTTATTATAGCATTAAAAAATTGTATGGACGGAAGGAAAATGGAAGATTTTCTACAAAAAGCAAAAAGCTCAAGCCGTGTACTCAACACTCTAAGCGGCAAAGAGAAAAACAGAATCTTAAGAGAGATGGCGCAGGCTTTAAGATCAAACACGATGAATCTTATGGAAGCTAATGCACTCGATATGGCAGCGGGTGAGAAAAATAACTTAAGCTCAGCACTGATGGACAGACTCTATCTCGATGAGAAGCGTATCGATGCGATGGCGGTAGCTGTTGAAGAGATTGCAGCACTTAAAGAGCCTGTGGGGCGTGTGCTTGATGGCTGGCTAACTGAAGATGGGCTTAAGATTGAGAAGGTAAGCATCCCAATTGGGGTGATCGGCATCATCTACGAGTCACGCCCAAATGTGACAAGCGATACCGCAGCTCTTTGTTTTAAAAGCTCCAATGTGTGTGTGCTCAAGGGTGGTAAAGAGGCAGAAAACTCTAACCAAGCCATTGCAAAAGTACTCCAAGCGGTTTTAGAGAGAAACAATCTGCCAAAAGAGCTGATCTCCCTTTTGCCCGACAGCTCAAGAGAGGGTGTGGCAAAACTGATCAAGATGGATAAGTATGTTGATCTGATCATCCCTCGTGGTGGAGAGGGGCTTGTGCGCTATGTTAATGACAATGCTACCGTGAGTGTTGTCAAGCACGATAAAGGGCTGTGTCATACCTACATCGACAAAGATGCCGATCAAGATAAGGCGATCAAGATTGCTATCAATGCCAAAGTGCAACGACCGGGTGTATGTAACGCCATGGAGACATTGCTTGTCGATAAAGCGGTTGCCGCTGAGGTTTTACCAAAACTCAAAGCTGAATTTGACAAAGCGGGAACTGATCTGCGAGGTTGTGGTGAGACCAAGGTGATCATTAGTGTCGATGATGCTACGGATGAGGATTATGATACAGAGTACCTTGCCAATATTTTAAGTATCAAAGTAGTTGATGGAGTAGAGGAGGCGATCGAGCATATTGTTCGTTATGGTTCAGGACACTCTGAGGCGATCGTTACAGAAAATATCACAACGGCAGAGAAATTTTTAAACAACATCGATGCCGCAGCTCTTTATGTCAATGCAAGTACCCGTTTTACCGATGGTGGAGCGTTTGGATTTGGTGCTGAGGTTGGGATCTCGACTAATAAACTCCATGCACGTGGACCTATGGGGATTGATGGGCTTACAACCTATAAGTTTAAGATCTACGGTGATGGCCAAATAAGGTAGAGCGTGCTACTCTTTTTCTTTAGCGTTTTCGTTGATACTCTTGGATATCTTTGAGGAGTATTTGTAAATGGTGCCGGTACTACAGTCTCGATCTGCAGTGTAGTTTTACTCTTGCGTTTATAAATGATATAACCTATAACGACAATAACTTTTGTGAAAAATTTATGGATGTTACATTATATAAA
>VCAY01000025.1 GCA_013607635.1 Campylobacterota bacterium | reverse complement strand
TAAAGAACATCTGCCTTGATTACAACTCTCTATGAAAAGCTGAGACCGCTTAGGGTTTTTAGAGGTGCCCTATAGTAATTTCAAGAAAAAAGTCAATGCGTGTGACCATTATTTTGCAAAAACTCTAAGAGCAAGAGGCTCTTAGTAGTCGATAATGAGGTTAAACGCAAAAGTGGTGTCTGTTTTTTTCTTACCCTCTGCCGGCTGGTTGGCATAGTTGATTTTGTAGCTGATACCGGCTGAGAAGGTGTCGGAGATTTTGTTAGTAAGGGCTGTTTTGGAGTCGATAAAGTAGTTATTTGACTCTTCAAACGATCCTCGAAAACTCAGCTTTTGTAAAAATTTCAAAGATTGAAGAATTTGCCATGTATAAACACCTTTTGATCTATATGAGGTGTAGTCGTTTGTGTAGGCTTGCTGTGGTGCAACTGCATCGTAGCGGTCTTTGGCGTATAGGATATTGCCATCAAGACTCAGCTCATGTTTGTCTGTTTTTATCGCTTTGTATTTTATACCTGGACCGGTGTAGAGCTGGTAGGTAAAACCTGAGAATTTATCTGCTTTGTATCCTGCAAGGTAATTAAAGCTTAAGCGTTCACTAAATTTATAGTCATACTGCACTTCGATAAGGTACTTGTTTTTTGTCTGTACCCCTTTATCTGTAGCGTATTGCCCCTCAAGATCAAGGGTTGCAATATGCCTTGCCCACTCTTTTTTTGCATTAAGATCAAGAGTGAATGTTTCTGTATCTGTGTTTCCGTTCGTTGCAACATAACCGAGTTCTGTGTGAGTTTTGAGTGGTTTTTCTTGAAGATCTTCTGCGTAAGCTACAGTGATCCCAAAAGCAATCAATGTCAGTGATAGTGCGATTTTTTTCATTATTTTCCTTTTTTTTAGTTTTGTTTGTCTGTATGTATATCCATTTGCAGATAAGGGATCGAGATACCTTTTGAATCAAGGTAGCGTACAAGATTATGGTAGCTATTATAGTGTTTTGAGTCGATTTTGTAAATGAGTTGTCTGTATTTGAGATAGTTTGCCCAAACCCGTTTGCTTTGGGGAATGCGCCCCCTTTTAATAAGCTCAAAACTCACAGCGGCATTGATGCACCCTTTGAGAAACTGCACCTCAGGGTCTTTTTCAAAGCGCTTGGGGAACCATACCTCTTCAAGCGCTTCATGTGCTTCATAAAACTTGTGCTGCTCAATAGATGTAACGAACTCTTTTATCTTTTGCTCGATCATGCTTCGTCATCCAAAAGTTGCATATTAACCCGCCAGTAGCCACGCCCACCTTTAAGTGAAATGCAGTGATAATCGGGAAACTTCTTTTTGTATGTATCCAGCCGCTCTTTTGTCGCCTTGCCGGTATCGCAGTAAAAAACAAACACACTCCCTTTTGGATACTTTTGCATCTCGTAAGGGTTGTAGGTGATGGTGCCGGCTTTCTCAATTGGGCAGAGTATGGTATCGACCAGTACCACCTGTACCCCCTCTTTCTCTAGTGCTTTTTTATTTGTTAAGAACTCCTCTTGAGTCCATTCATCTGTAATTTTCATGGCGTTATTATAAGGGTAGATTACTTATTTTTAGTATAATCACAAAGGGATAGTGATTAAGATGGCAAGAAAAAATAAAAAAAACAGCAAAATCAACCAAAGAATAAAACAATATTTTGATGGGGACCCTTTCGATGTCGGTATAGAGCGTGTTGATGCTCAAACTCTGAGCGATCTTTTTGCAGCACTTGGGATCTATGATATCGTACACAACAAAAACTTGATGGTAAAAACTTTGCGGATGATATGGTCGGAAGCACAAAGTGGCATACGTCAGGATATTTTACACTTTTTTGAAAATGAGGGGAGAATCTTTAAGGGTGAAAAGCTGCTAAAACACCACCAGCTTGATAGAGAGGAGAAGATCGAGCAGCTTTTAAGTGAGCTTGATCTATCTGCACAAGAAGCGGTACGTTTAAGAGAGGCATTCATGGATGTACGCAGTAAAAAGATCACTATCGAGAAGATGGAGTCTAAACTGCGCCATATCCGTTTTGAGATCAAAAAAGAGAAGATCGAAAAGGAGCTAGAGGGGAGGTTTGATCTTGATGATAGTTTTGAGTTTAACGCTTCGCTGCTTTATGGGATCTATAATCAAAGCTTTCATAAGATCTTGACACTGCATACCAAGCCCTATAGTTATGAATTTATCGAACAAGGCGATCTAGAGGATATCTTACAAAAGATAAACAAAGACAAGTTGGCTGTTGTAGCGGCAAAACAGGAGAGTATTAACAACTTTTTAGCCTCGATCAAAGAGCCGCACCAGTATCTTACCAAAGAGCAGATCATCAACTCCCTGCGCGCTGCTCCACCAAAAACCAACCTCTCTTTGCCTCTCATTAACACCAAAACACTCAAACGTATCATCGCAAAAAAAGTGGATGCTACAGCGATAGAGGTACATGATGAGGAGCTTTTGATCCGTCTGCAGCAGCAATGCACACTTCCTTACAGCGAGCTAAAGCAGAGTTATACGATGGAGTTGCATGTAACGCTTGATGGGGTGTTGCAAAAGATTTGGGAGGCTAAGGGGTTTGATTTTGATAAAGAGATTGAGCAGCTCAAGCAGGGGTATGAGAGCCATTTTAAGCAAGAACTTGAGGAGCTTGTTGTTGTGTGTGGTGAGTATGCAAGATTGTTGCACTATGAAAAAGAGACACTTTATGCGAGGGTGTATGGTTTTTTGCTGGAGTTGCTAGGGGAGAGTCTTGTGATCACTCCAAAGATCTACCGAAAAACGGTGCGCCGTTTTTTGCACTCGATCCAAGAGGAGCTGATAAAAAAACAGCGCCAAGAACTGTTAGCTCGAACAATTCGTGACTTTAAAAACCTCTTTCCAATGGCGAGGCAGATGGGTCGTAAACTGACACTTCACATTGGACCAACTAACAGTGGAAAAACTTATGCAGCGATGCAAAGACTCAAAAATGCCGACACCGGCTACTACCTCGCACCCCTTCGTCTTTTGGCGCTTGAGGGGTATGAAAACCTGCGCGCACAGGGGATAGAGAGCTCGCTGATCACAGGTGAGGAGCAGATCATCGATGATGAAGCAACTCACATTAGTTCCACAATCGAGATGATGAATTATGAGGTGGATGTTGATGTGTGTGTGATCGATGAGGTGCAGATGATCGATGATCGCGATCGTGGCTGGGCATGGGCAAATGCGATCATCGGTGCACCCGCCAAAGAGATCATTATGACAGGCTCAAGTAACGCAAAAGAGGCGATTGTTGCACTTGCTGCGTATCTTGGCGAGGAGCTTGAGATCATAGAGTTTGAGCGTAAAAATCCACTAGAGTTGCTTGAACATCCAATAGATCTAAAAGATATTGAACCGGCAACCGCCATCATTGCTTTTAGCCGTAAAGATGTACTGGGGCTCAAACAGCAACTCTCCAAAGAGTTTAGTGTGAGTGTTGTGTATGGTAACCTCTCTCCGGAGGTTAGACGCGAGGAGGCAAGACGGTTTCGTGAGGGGGAAACGCAGATACTTGTAGCAACCGATGCTATAGCGATGGGGATGAACCTGCCGATCAAGACGATCCTTTTTGCTAAAGCGGAGAAGTTTGACGGTATTATTCAACGCGATCTTTTTAGCTCTGAGATCCACCAAATAGCCGGGCGTGCAGGAAGGTACGGACTCAAAGAGAAGGGGTATGTGGGCACACTCAACAAAGAGGCACTCAAGGTGCTTAAGCGTAAGTTTTACAAAGAGGCAAAAGCGATCAGCACACCGTTTAAAGTGATGGCAAATCTTGAGCATATTAAACTTGTTGGTGGGATCCTTGAGGAGAACTCACTCTTTGAGATTTTGAACTTTTTTATCGAAAATATGGAGTTTAACGGTCCTTTTTATGCTGCAAGTCTTGATGATATGCTCGAAGCTGCGAAGATTGTTGATGGTTACGATCTTGATATTGCTACCAAGTATCACCTTGCGTGTGCACCTTTGACGCTGCACTCCCCTTACATCATCAATGCGTATGAGAGTTATGTGCACGCGCTTGAGACAAAAGAGCCGATACACTATCACCCACCAAAACTACACGGAAAGTTTGCCCAAACATCACAGGAGTTGCTGCTGGCTGAGGATATGGTCAAAGAGATATCGCTGTATTTGTGGCTAAGTTACCGTTTTGAAGAGTATTTTGTCGATGCCAAAAAAGCAAGGGAGTATCGTGGTGTGATCAACCGATATATCGAAAACACCCTCCAAAAAACGCAACTTGCCCAAAGTTGTAAACTTTGCTCTGCAACCCTGCCGCCAAATTCAAAATACTCCATCTGTCAAAGATGTTTTAAAAAACACTATCTGCGCCAAGAGTTTAGAAGAAACAAACCCCGCTAGCTTTTAAACGCAGCAAGTTTTTTCTGTAGAGTGTCGGCAACCTCCATTAGGGTGGCTATATAGTTCTCGATATCGGCAACATTGTCACAGTTGTTATCGGAGATCTTATTGATCTGAGCGATACTTGCAAGGATCTCTTTGACATCGGTGTTGATCTGTTCGTTGTCTTTTTTTGCTTGTTGTGCTGCTTGTGTTGATTGTTGCATCGCATCGGTAGTTTGCTCAATCTTTGCTTCAACAGTGTTGGAAACATCGGCAAGCACTTCGATACGTTGGACATTCTCTCCCATTTTTTGTGTAACATCGTTGATCGATTGTACGATAGTGCTGATGTTGATGTCGATCTCTGCGAGTGATTTTTGTGTTCTCTCGGCAAGTTTTCTTACCTCATCGGCAACAACGGCAAATCCACGCCCATGCTCACCTGCGCGTGCTGCTTCGATTGCGGCATTGAGAGCTAGCAGATTGGTTTGGTCTGCAATGTCACGGATGGTATCTAGCACCCCTTTGATCGTATCTGCTTCGCTTTTGAGGTGTTGTAGTTCACTGGAGAGATCCTCTTCACTTTCAACAAAGTAGCCCACTTCGCTGCTAAGCTGATCGAGTGATGCGCGTGCGTTTTGTAGTTCTTTGTTTGCTGTTTCTATCCTGTGCGTTGTAGTGGCATTGCAGACATCTTTGCTCTGCTTGCATCGGTCGAAGAAGCTTGAGGGTATATTGTTTGAAAGATTGATTTGCTTAGCATTGAAAGAGATTGCTTTGTATTTTTATCTGAGAACTGATTGAGTGTGTAGGAGATATAGAAGTTGATAAACAAAAGCCCTAAAACGGAAAAACTGATTATAAAGACAATAATTTTTGACTTGACTGATCTGAATATTGACACTCCTTACTACCCTAAAATTATGGATCTAAATGGAGTGATTATAGCATAATTTGTTTGAAATGTACCGTGACCAAACACATCTGTTTTTTATCTCCGCAATCAAATTGTGCAATATTTTGTGGCGGGGGATGGTGCGGTTTAAGTAGTCTTGGCGCATCGCATCCCTATCTAGCCACTGTTTGCCATCTTTTGACTCTATAGCGCAGTAGCTGTAACCCATCAGGAGGTGTAGATCAGTTTTTCATGCACCTTTCGCCCATCAAGCTCAACAAAGCGCATCGGGAACATATCTAGATCAAAAGGTCTGATAAACCCGCGCGTTACGATCACTTTAGTGTGTTTGATCTTTGTTACGGAGTCTATATGTTTGTGTCCTGAAAGAGTGAGCACAAGGTTGCTGTACTTAAAGAGCCGTTTTTGTGTCTCTTTGGTGTTGTTAAGCACATACTTATAGATATCTTTTTTATCTTTGCTTTTCCAGTAATTGCTGTAGGGATGGTGATTAAGGATCACGGTTGGTTTTTTGTTTTTGAGTGTTTGTTCGGCAAACTTGAGTGTCTCCTCGCTATAGCGACCGTTATTTTGCCCCTCAATACAGCTGTCAAGTCCCAAGATGTTGTAGCCTTTGATCTCTAAAAGCCAATCTTTGCCTGAGGTTTTCAACCCCTTGTCTGCAACAAAAAGTTTTTGAAACTCTTGAAGATTGATCGTTTCATCCATTGTTGGGGAGGATTCTTTGTTGCCACGAACAGCGTAGTAAGGGCAATGCAGTTTTTCACAAACATCGCGAAATATAAGAGCATCTTTTTCCCCGATCACATTGTTGTTGAAGTTGTCCCCACCAAAGAGAACAAAGTCTAAATTTTTGTAGTGTTGGTTGATGTGTGATACTGCAAGCTCCAGTGCTTCGACCGTGTCGGTATCACTAAGGTCTAGGTGTGAGTCGGTGATGTGAACAAAACGAAGTTTTCGCTCATTATCATCAAGTTTTTTGCCTTTTTTTGCAAGTAAAGGTGTTGTACCCATTACAAGAGCACTTTTTAAAAACCAACGTCTTGATATGTTTGCCATGATAAACTCCCTATTAGGTTTTTCAAATCATACCATTTTTTTGTTAAGTTTAAAATGTTAAAATTGCGATAAATTAAGATGCGAGGAGAAAAAAGATGCATATAGAACCGGGTGTGGTGGCCGGTGCTAAAATGGCACTGAGTTATGGAACTGCTGTGGCGGTGTTTGGGGCTACTTTAAAGGTAGCGTATGACAATATAAAAGAAAACGGCATCATCTCTTTGGTGTTAAAGTCTATCTTGGCAACGATGATCGTTTTTTCATGTTTTGAGATTTTACCCCACTATCCAATTGGTGTGAGTGAGGTGCATTTGATACTCGGCACTACGATCTTTTTGGTGTTTGGGATCGCTCCTGCAGCTATCGGGTTAGCGCTTGGTCTGCTGATTCAAGGCGTTTTCTTTGCACCGTTTGATCTACCGCAATACGGCATCAATGTCACAACACTGCTAGCGAGTATCTTTATGCTCAACTATGCGGCAAAAAAAGTGATCCCTCGTGGTGTGGCTTACAAAGATATTAGCTATACACAACTGCTTAAACTCTCCATTGCCTGGGAGGGCGCTATCGTTGCATGGGTTGCTTTTTGGGCATTTTACGGACAAGGTTTTGGGGCTGAAAACATCCAAAATGTTCTAAGTTTCGGTAGTGCCTATATGGGTGTTGTTATTATCGAGCCGATTGTAGATATGGCGGTTTTAGCAGCTGTAAAAACTTTTACAAAGACACGCGAGTGTGCGTATCTGTTTGACAAACAACTCTGTCACGCTTAAGAGGTTAGCAACCTAACTTCTTAAGCTCTATGGAGATATTTTGCTTCAATATCTCCCTTACAGCCTCTTGCTCAATGAGGTTAAACTTCTCATCTTTTGTAACAGAATCAACAATCTTTGCATCGGCATAGTTGCCAACCTCGTCACAAATCTCTTGCATATCGTTATCGTAATGATTACCACTTACTAATAGCATCGGTACGATCTGCACCTTTAGTTTGGCTTTGCGAGTAGTAAATGTCAATATCTCTCTTTTGATAGCATCTTTGAGTGCATAAAAAGGAAACTCCCCCTCAAGTGAACAAGAGAGATTGCGTGGATTAAGTCGTTTTAAAAAATCTGCCGTATAGTTTACAGCCTCTAAGCCGCCAATATTTAAAACAGGCACACCGTGGATGATGTAGAGGTTGATTATCTCCTCATCACCCCCTCGGATCTGCTCATCGAGGTTTTTAAGATAGAGCGATGTCTCTTTGGTTTTTTGCAAAAGGGGATTGGTGTAGCGGATATTGGCAAGGGAGAATTTTCTAAAACCTTCAACCATGCGCATTAGCACCTCATGCTCATCGGTTGGAAAAACATTGATACTTGCGATGATGTAGCGCTTGTACCCCATCATATCAACATCTGCCATCACTTGAGGAAGGTTCTTGTAACTCTGCCCCTGCTTTGCTAACTCTTTGATCACCATTTTTGAAGAAAAAGCGGTAAAGATGTCAATGTTACTAAAAGCATCTTGGATATAGCGCTCAAACTCCAGATACTTCTCCTGCTCGATCACCGAGCCAAAACATGAGAGAATTATTGCCGTGCCTTTGTTATAATGTCTGTATCGTTTCATAAGTACCAACCGAATTTTTTAGAAATTATAGGATAGAAAGTTGAAAAAAGCTTTAGTTATCTCCGCTATCGCATCCAATCAAGGAAAAACGCTCCTTACGATGGCGCTGCTGCACCACTATAAAAAAAGTGTGCGCCCTTTTAAGTGTGGACCCGATTTTATAGACCCACAGTTTCATCAAAAGATCGCTGCAACCCCATCGGTCAATCTTGACGGGTATATGATGGATAAGAAGCAGTTGCAATGGCTTTTTGCGCAATATTTCGATAAAGATGTGGCGATCGTTGAGGGGGCGATGGGATATTACGACGGGCTTGACAAGCAAGCAAGCGCTTATGATGTGGTAAAAACCCTCGGTATCGCTTCTTTGTTGGTACTTGATGGAAGTGGGAGTTATATCACCATAGCAGCGGTTTTAAAAGGGATCCAATCTTTTCGAGAGGATCACACCATTAAAGCGGTGGTGCTTAACAAAATCTCCTCACCAAGCCACTATGAGCTTATCAAAAAACATATCGAAGCGGAGTGTGAGGGTGTTGTGGTGTGTGGCTGGATCAAAAAAGATCTTCCATCCCTTGGTGCTACACATTTGGGGCTTGATCTTCAGGAGCTGGATTCTTTAGTGCTAGAGCAAGTAGCAAACGATGTGTTGGAGCATATCGAGATAGAAAAACTTGAGTCTGTTATGACCTGCCGTATCAAAAAACCTCACAGATACCCTTTTGTTAAGCTAGCACAAAAAGATGCAACCTGCGTGGTGGTTTATGATGCAAATTTCTCATTTCTCTACCACGATAATTTAGAGTTTTTACAAGAGATCTACAAAGAGGTTGTCATCATTAATGCAACAAAAGATGAAGCAGTACCAAGCAAAGCAGATATGGTGATACTCCCCGGAGGGTATGTAGAAACAGCGTACCACTACGAAAAGATCAAAGATGCAAACACCTTTAAAAACTCACTCATTCAACATGCTAAAACCAAAAAGGTGTATGGGGAGTGTGCGGGGATGATCTATTTGGGGGAGTTTTGTGATGATAAGCAGATGAGCGGGATCTTGCCACTAACTTTTACCCTTACTGAGAGGCGGCAGCGATTGGGATATTATCAGTGTGATATAGGTGGCAAAACGATCAAAGGGCATGCTTTTCACTATACCAAGATCACCAAAGCCCCGCCAAGCGATATCAAACTCTACAAAGCTTCCAAAAAGGGTGCCAAAGAGGGTGGGTATCGCCAAAACAACATCTTTGCTACCTATTTGCATACGATGTGGCGTGTTTATCCTACAGTGTTAGATTAATCATCTCCCCATACTCCAACTTGAGGGCAAAACTCTCCTCCAAAGTGAGATTTTTTTGGAGTGCCAAGAGGGTTTTGATAACACCTGCATGGGTTACGATCAAAACAGATTGGTGGTTTTGTTGCGGCAGGTAGTTGTAAAAAAAATTTGCCACCCTCGCTTGAAAATCCTCAATACGCTCACCGCCAAGTTGTTCGATCCACTCTAAAAAGGTGGTGTATTTGATCCCGCTTGCTTCAATCTGCTCAAAACTCATTCCCTCATGCTCCCCCCAAGATTTTTCACGAAGTTGCTCGGTAAAAATGGTGGGGTGGTGCAGATCCAGTGCCTGCAGAGTTTGTTTGGCACGAGGTAGATCGGAGCAGTAGATCGCGTCAAAATGATATTTGGCAAGCCTTTTGCCAACTATTTTGGCGTCTTGTAGCCCTCTTGGTGAGAGTGGTATGTTGTTATGACCGTTGTATCTTCCTTGATAAGGGTGTGTAACTTCACCGTGTCGTATAAGGGTGAGCTTCATTGAAAGATGAGATAATTCAGCAGTATCAGTTCGTTTATCTCAATGATAAACCCATACATATCACCATTAAGCCCGCCGTAGCGACGACTAAGAAGTGATCCTAACAAAAAAGTTGTAAGGAGTGTAAGTAAAATCCCACTGCTAAAACCAAACAAAAAAGCCAAAAGCGATGTATAAAGCAAAGTAGTAAGGAGGTATCTAGTTTGAAGCTCCTCCTTGATAAGCGCTCCAACACCACTGCTTATGTAGCGAAAATTATAGATCGCCACCACTGCGCCAAAGCGAGAGAGTAGCATCACAACCGCAAGCAACTCCCACGCTTGAAAGTGGATAAATGCAGAGAGTTTGACAACTAAAAAAACAACACTCAAAACCATCCCCATCCCACCGATGTGGGGATCTTTCATCACCTCAAGCGATCTATTTTTATCTACAAACAACCCATCTATCGTATCTGCAAGCCCATCAAGATGCAACGCCCCGCTAAAGAGGATAGAAAGAGCAAAGAGTATCACTGCAAGATGGGTTTGTGGCAGGTGGGCAGATAGCAGTGCATAGAGCCCATAAAGCACCCCGCCTAGTAAAAAACCGATAAGGGGGTAAAAGATGGCGGATCTGCCATTGATGCCGGTATCAAAAGAGTGGATTGTAAAAAGTGGGAAAATTGTTAACATATTAAAAGCAAGCCCAAACGCTTTGAGACAACTCATTTGATCTTAACCCCTATCCCCGCCGTGATGTGAAAAACCTCTTTTGCCTCTTTGGCGATATACTGCGACACTATACCGTTGATATCAACAAACTTCCTTACAAGCTTGTTTTCACTGATAACAGATTGACTAACATCATTGATAACACATATAACATCGTTATCTTGTTTTGCGATCATTTCAAGCTGGCAAAGTATATCATCGAGTGTTTTGCCGTAGTGGAGCATATTGTTGATCCACATACTCACACACTCAACTAAAACGGCGGTGTTTTGGTTTGTGATAGCGTTAGCGATATCAAGCGGCTCTTCGATCGTTATAAATTTTTTTGTGCGTTGCTTTTTGTGTTGTTCGATTCGCTTTTGGATCTCGGAATCAATAAACTCTGTGGTTGCAAGATAGATCGGTTTTGTTGTGGCAGATTCAAGGGTGTAAAGCTCCGCTTTTTTGCTTTTACCCGATTTGATCCCGCCTAAAAAGAGTGCCTGAAATCCCATAACTAAGCTCTATCGTACTACGCCATCTGATACATCATCAGCTCAATCGTTTCAAGAACCTCTTTGTTCTCTAAGCCGTTAGTAACCCCATAACCAAGTGCACCTCCGGCACCTACACCCTCTTTGGCTTCCCCTTCGTCGTATTTTTTTAGCACCGGTATCTTGGCATCGGCAAAACTAAAAGTGCTATAGCATGTTTTTAGTGTATAGCTGAGGTTTGAGAGGATGCGAACAATGTCGGAGTTTCGATCTTTTGCCACCCATTGTGTCGTAGCAAGGGTGAGATTATTGTGGTTGAGGCGTTGTAAGATATCCTCTCGCACGCTATCAGCTATGAGCAAGCATGCCGCCATCTGTGTGCCACCTGCAAGAACCACTTCAAAGCGTTTGGTCGCTTCTACTAAAAACCCTGCACAAAACAGCAACATATTGTCACTCACAACACCAAGCTTCTCAAAGTGACTCATGTTTGGTTTAATGAGACTGAGTGCTTGCTGGATCGTTTTGTTTTTGATGCTGTTTGGCACATCTAAAAAGCTTGAGGAAAATGCACCATCAAGATCATACCCAAGAGCGAGTGCCGATGCTGCTGCGGTGGTGGTTCCAGAGGGTGTTGATTCACCCAAGATAAGGTAGCTACCTTTGAGCTCGTAAGTTTTTCCAAACTCCATCCCCTTGGCAAAAATCTCTTTGGCATTGATCCCTGCACCCTTTGCGATACTTTGTGAGGGTTTAATCCCAAAAGAGTGCAAGGGGACATGTTGCGGTTTTACCTCAAGTCCAAGGTCTAAAATCTCTATGGTGGCAAAAGGGTTAAGGTTGTGCACCGCACGGGTGATAAGTGCAGGGGTTGGTACACCGCTTGGTGTCTCGGCAATTTCCGGCATCGAGTAGAGTTTTTCACTGACGATAAACTCCGCATCGAGCGTCGGGGTATAAGCGATTTTGCCGGGGATACCCGCTTGAGTGATCCCCTCAATTTCACAGGTTTTTGTCACAGAAGCAGCGAGTAAAAAGTCCGCCCTGCCCTGTGGCAGTTGTGTTGGTTGGTTGGTTAAGATATCGTAACTTTTCATAGGTGTGATTGTAGCAAAAAAAGTTAACGATAACATCTTTACAATCTCTCTATGGGTGATTTGTCTATCCCCTTGACCAAAAAAAGGCTTCTTTTTGATCTTGCCAAAGTAGGAGGTATCACCCCCTAGTTTTACCCCAAGGGCGTACGCCATGGCAGCGATGGGGTGTCCTGCGTTGGGGCTTTCGTGTTTGTTAGCATCGCGTAGGTAGCGAAGATCAAGAGTTTTGGTGTAGTAAAGGGTGATAAGTAGGGCTGTGAGTCTTGATGGGATAAAGTTTGCCACATCATCAAGCCTTGCAGCAACTTTGCCAAACTTTTCGTAGCGCTCGTTTTTGTACCCCACCATCGAATCCATCGTGTTGATTGCTTTGTAGAGGATAATCCCCGGCAGTCCAAAAAGCACAAGGTAAAACAATGGTGCCACAACACCGTCACTGAGATTTTCCGCATAGGTTTCTATGGCAGCTTTATATATTTCATTTTCGCTAAGATCTTCTGTGTCTCGTGAGACAAGCATTGCTATTGCTTGCCGTTTTTGTTGGAGTGTCTGAAGTGTGACAATTTCTAAGACAGACTCTTTTAGCATCTTATGTGCGACAAACATCGAAGTTACCAAAGAGCTTAAGAGGATATTGACATAGGTGTTAAGATAGTCAAGATAAAGTGAGAGGGCAATACTTACTAAACCAACAACCGCTAAAACAATCACAACAACCAAGGCACCCCGAAAAACAGAATCTTTGTAGAATTTTTGCTCAAGTGTTGCGATGAGATCACCCATGATCATAACAGGGTGTTTGATAAAGCGAAACTCCCCAAAGATTCTGTCAATCAAGTAAGCTAACAAAGCAACTATAACGTTAGTTGTGAAGTGCATCAATGACCCTTTGGATATTGAGGTGCTTGGCGATATGTTGTGTAAAATCTTCGATAGAGTTTTTTTTATAGGTTTGAAAATTGTACCCTCGGTAGTTTGGGTTGATGGCGCGAAAAACCATTTGGCGAAAGTTGTCGTTATCAAAGATTCCGTGGATAAAAGTGCCAAGAAGCCTCTTTTTTCGTTTGGCGTTTTTTTTTGCGGTGGCGTTATGGATCTCATATCCGCTTCCCACAACACCAAAGAGGTTATAGAGTCCTTTTTTTACAATTTTCTCTTTTTGAAAAACCACCTCCCCCTTAAAGCGTCCAAATCCCTCGATATGGGTGGTGTTTGATTCTATGTGGTGCGGATCTTTAATGGTTTCAAACATCATCTCGTACCCGCCACAAATGGCGATAATATGGCGCTTTTTATCTTGCAGTATTTTGCCAAAGCCTTGCTCTTTGAGCCAAAGCAGATCTGCAACAACCATCTTTGAACCCGGCACGATCAAAAGATCGTAGTTTGTCGCTTGTGTGGGGGTGGTGATAAAATCAAGCACTATCTCCTCATCTGCAACAAGCGGCTCAAAATCGGTAAAGTTGCTGATATGCGGCAGATGGATTACGCCTACTTTGATGATGGGACTCGGTTTATTTTGTCGGTAATTTGCCAGCGAAGCAGAATCCTCAAACCCAAGGTTAAACGGCTTGTAGGGGATTACACCCAAAACAGGGATCGCAAAGCGCTCTTCAATGATGCGGACCCCTTCATCAAAAAGGGAGATATCCCCTCGAAATTTATTGACAAGCACCCCGATCACATTTTTTTGCAACCCTTTTGGCAAGAGGTTGTACACCCCATAGATCGAGGCAAACACACCCCCTCGCTCGATGTCGGCTACTAAAATGATCTTGGTGCCAAACTCCTTGGCGATGTAGAGGTTGCTGAGATCTTTTTGCATAAGGTTGAGCTCAACGGGACTGCCCGCACCCTCTGCAACGATACATTCAAAGTTTTGTTGCAGTGTTTCAAACGCCTCTTTAACGATCGGTTTGAGTTTATCGAGGTTGCGGTAGTACTCTTTAACACTAGTATTGGCGATGCTTTTGCCGTTAATGATTATATGGGCTTTGCTTGTACCGCCTGATTTGAGCAAAACGGGGTTAAAAAGAGGTGTGGTCTCAAGTCCCAGAGCTTCTGCACAAAACGCTTGAGGGATGGCGATCTCACCACTGCCGATATCGGTTACCATCGAGTTGTTTGAGACATTTTGCGCTTTAAAAGGGGCTATCTTGATGCCGTATTGTTGCAACAGGTATGCTATCGCAAAGCTTAGGGTTGATTTGCCCGCATCGCTGCTTGTGCCAAAGATACTAAGGGAGTGCATCGAGTGCCTCTTTAAGTTTTTGGTGGGCTGAAGGCTCTTTGACTGCAAAACGCAAAAAGGTGTTGTCAAGATGATCAAAGTCAAAACATCTTCGCACCAATATTTTGTATTGTAACAGATGGCTAAAGATCTCACCAGCGCGATCCGATCGACCAAGAAAAAAGTTGGCATCACTCTCAAACACCTGAGTAAAAAGGTTTGAGGAGGTGAGTATCTTATAAAGCTCCCCTTTTTGTTGCTTGTGGATCTTTTTTGCTTTGTTTTGAAACTCGCTGTCGCTGAGTCTTTTGGTTAAAAACTCAGCATCAAGTGAGGAGATGTTCCAGATGGGCGGGGTAAGTTTTTTGATATTTTTTTTGCTGGAAAATACGGCACCGATGCGTACACCCGCACACGCATAAAATTTTGAAAACGACTGGATAATGTAGAGTTTTTTATACTCTGTTATTTTATGGCGAAACGATGGCAGATCCTCAAACTCCAAAAAGCTCTCATCCAAGATGATGGTGCAGTTGTGTTTTGTCCAGATCCCAAAAAGCTCTTCAAGCTCATCGTTGTCGTAGTAGGTGCCCTCGGGTGTGGCGGGGTTGACAAACACCACAACGCCGTTTTGTAATACCTCCTCATCCATAGTGCCAAGACGGCTGATTTTAAAGATCGCTTTTTTTGTTTTTATCGCTGCTTTTTCATACTCGCTATAAAGGGGTGTGTAGAGAAACACCCTTTTTTGCTTGATGGAGCGAAAAAGCTCATAGATCGCCGCAGTTGCACCATTAAAAATGGCGATTTGTGAGGTTTTGAGGTTGTAGTTTGTTGCAATCGTCTTTTTTAGCTCTTTGTAGCGGTGATCGGCGTACTTAGCGATAGTCTCACCGGAGAAATAAACGCCACCCTCCGGGGTGAAGCAGTTAATATTGGATGAAAAATCTATAATCTCTTCACTCTTGCATCCCAAAATCTTTGCGTATCTGTAAATATCTCCACCGTGGGCCATAGGTTTGTTCCATTTTTTTGTGCTATTTTAGCGAAAAATCAGTTGTTTTGCACCACGGATGTCACCCCTTTGTAGGCGAAGCAGGGCATAAAGCTCTTTAGCGGTTTTGGTTTGGGCTTGAATCTCTTTGGGGGTGAGTTTTTTAACAGCATGCTGGTTATAGGTTGCTACAAAGATGTTAAAAAACAGCTTTTTGTTTTTGGGATTGAAACTAAGAAGCGCAACGGCCACATCAAAACTAAAACTGCCACTTCCCCCATCGATAAAATCAAACACCCCAATCTTTGCCCCATCAAAGATGGTGTTGTCTATAAAAATATCCCCGTGAATAAACCCATCACACCCGTTATTACGGTACACTAACGGATACAGTTTTTTGTAGTAGGGGTAAAACTTTTTTTTGATATGCTTCAGATATGTTTCGATGGGGTGGTTATCAAAAAAATGTTTTTGTGTACAGTTGTTACATGTAACGCTGTGGTAGTGTGCCATAAATCTTGCAAGCGATCGGATATGGTGGAGTTGGATCGTTTTTATCTGCTTGCCTTGCAGTTTTTTTAACAGGTACCACCCTTGATTTTCGTCGATGTAGATGGGAGTGTTGCATTTGTTTTGAGACAAAAGTGCTAGCAGTTGTTTATCAAAAACAATTTTTTGCTCAATATCACGATCAAAATGTTTGAGGATGTAGCTTGAGCGAGGTGTGGCTACGATGTAGGTTGTATCTATCACCCCATCCTTGGTTGGGATGAGCGTATGAAAGTTGTAGCTTGGGAAAAGGTGGTTAAGTTTTTGAAGAGCTATGTGGTGTTTCACCCCCATACGACACACTTTTGCATCATCTTTTTCCAATCATAATCAAAATGCTCCTCAATGTAGGCTTTGTGGTGGGGCACAGTGCACTTTGAGCAATCTTGATGGATCTTTTCGCCATAAATACCTTGCCTGCCATCTTTGGAGTTGATGGCACAAAGGCTGTATTGTGTCTTCCTATCAACTCTTTTGATCCCCTCGTCGTTAAAGCGAAAATTGGGGCAAGCGCACATATAGCAATTAAGTTTCTCAATCTCATGGCACTTTTTATTCTTGGCATAGAGGGGGCAGAAATCTTTTTCGTTTTGACACATATTCTCAAAACAAAAATACTCTATGATCTCTTTTTTTGTTTTTCCTAATCTAAGAAGCTTATCAACAATCTTTTTATGCTTGTTTGCGTGTTGTTCAAACCATGAAAGATACCCCACCTCTACCCTCTTTTTCTCATAAAAACTCCACACATTTATGCAGTTTTATCTCTTTGTCCCACCCCAGCATTTTAAGCTCGCTTTGCTCATAAAACTTATCGACATACCCGACACACAGATAGGCTATAAGTTGGCTTTTGGGTGCTGCATCTAATGTTTTGAGCACCTTTTGCTCATCTAGGATACTTACCCAGCCTATCCCGATGTTGAGTGATCTTGCCATAAGCCACATATTTTGTACGGCACACACAACGCTGTATTCACCCATCTTTTGCATACTTGTCATCCCAAGAACCGGCTCATCTTTTGGTTCATACACAACAGCGATATTCAGAGGAGCTTCATTGATCCCTTCAAGTTTAAGATCTTGGTAAAGATCTCTCGAGTGGAAAATCTTTTTTGCTTTGGTGTTTTCATCCTCAAAATTTTGCACTATTTTATCTTTTGTTGCTTGATCTTTGATAACAATAAATCTCCAAGGTTGGGAGTATCCAACTGAAGGGGCATGGATAGCAGCCTCAAGGATGAGTTGCAGTTTTGTATCCTCTATCGGTTTCGCAATAAACCTATTGCCTCGTACATCGCGTCTGGCTTTGATAATCTTTAAAAGTTTTTGGGCGTCATCTTGTGTAAAGTTCATACGCAATTATACTGTGTTATAATCCTTCAATCAAAATACTATAAAACATAAGAGAAGATATGAATTTTACATTAGAGGAACCGCCTATTAACATCGGGGCTGACATTAGCGAAAAATCTTTTGAGATGATCGAAGCTGAGATAATCAATTATCCAAAATATCATCAGTTTGATAAAAATGAGCAAGCCCTTATCGAGCGACTTATCCATACAACCACCTGCTTTGAACAGGTGATAGAGAATATCTACTTTAGCAAAAATGCAATGATGAAGCTTAAAGACTTGCTGCAAAAAGGGGCAAAGATCGTTGTCGATACCAATATGATCCGCTCAGGAGTGAGTGAGTTTTACCTCAAAAAGTATGGCAACGAGGTTATCTGTTATGTGAATGAGCCGGAGGTTTTTACTATGGCAGAGCAAAACGGCACAACTCGCTCCTATGCAGCTGTAGAGTTAGCGATCCAAAAATTTAAAAATGAACCAATGGTACTAGCTTGTGGAAATGCACCTACATTTATCTACGCGGCTATCAACACCCTTATCAAAGAGCAGGTTGATCTTGATAATGTGATCTTGCTTCTTTTCCCTGTAGGGTTTGTGAATGTGGTAGAATCGAAAGAGTATGGCAGAAAATTTTTAGAGCATTTTGATGCACAGGGGATCATCTTGCAGGGGCGATATGGAGCTTCTACGATGGTAGTAGCATCACTTCATGCAGCCTATAAACTAATAAAAGATTTCGATACGGGGCAAGGTAGATACAATGGCAAGTAGTCTAACCAATTCACACGCAAGCTCACAATATGGCTCTAACCCTGTAAAAAAAGGTGAGGTACGATACAACGAGATGGGAAGTGAGATTGTTGAGGGGTATACCTGTAAGCCAAAAGATTTTGATCCAAATCGCCCCATTATGCACTACAAAACTCTGCTTTTGCTGTGTGATGATGAGCGGTGTGGCAAAGCTGGTAAAGATGACAGAGCGACACATCTGCGTGAGCTTCTAAAAGAGATGGGGCTTAATAAAGGCAAAAATCGTATCAAGATAAGCCGTGCGGGGTGTTACGGGGCGTGTAGATTTCGTCAGGTGTGCCAGATCACCGAAAACACCCAGGCTAACGGCAACCCCGATAACAACGCACTTTGGTTGCGACACACCCACAACTTTTCCGATGAGCAGTGGAGGGAGATTTTTAGATTGTTAAGTGAAGACAAGCCCCTTTTGGAGTTGCTTGATGCTAAACATTTTATACCGATGAAGGTTTATGAGTAAACTTCGCAGTGGTTATACAACAGGAACACATGCAACGGCAACACTTATGGCGTGTTTGTATGAGTATTGCCAAGGGAGTGTGCTAGAGCATCTTGAGGTTGTTTTACCCCAACAACAACGCGCCGTTATAGAGGTGCAAAGGGAAGGGGATCTCTCTTTTAGCACTATCAAAGGGGATAATGACGATATAGATGTGACCAAAGGGTGTAAGATCGTGTGTGAACTGCTTGAATTTGCACCCAAAGACCTCAAAGAGCAAGAACCCTCTGTTTTGGAAGTAGCGCAAACAAAAATCTTTATCTATGCGGGTGAGGGAGTTGGTGTGGTAACAAAAAAGGGGCTAAAAATTGCACCTCCACATCCAGCTATCAACCCCACACCCGTAGAGATGATGCAAACCAATGCTAAAGCAATACTTAATGATACCAAAGGGGTTTTGCACGCTGTTTTTAGCGTAGTTAACGGGGAGCAGATCGCTAAAGAGACGGCAAACGCCAAAGTGGGAGTACTCGGAGGGATCTCGATCCTTGGAACAAGGGGGATTGTCAAGCCTGTTTCATCCTCAGCATATATCGACTCGATCCACACCGAGATCGATGTTGCAGTGGCTTACTCACAAGAGCAGATCATCTTTACACTTGGTAACACGGCGCACGATTATGCCAAAGAGCATTACGAGGCAACTTCAATTGTAGAGATTGGCAACTTTGTGTATGAAGCGCTTAAACATCTGCAAAAGCATCAGATCAAAAAGGTGGTTTTTATCACTAGTATTGCAAAGATGTGCAAAGTAGCACAGGGGTTTAAAAACACTCACAACAAATACGGCACTATCGATTTTGCGCTTGTGAAGGATTGGCTGTTTTTGGAGCTTGGGTATAAGCTAGAAGATGAGGAGTTTAGCACCTTAAAGGGTGTTTTAGAAACAATACCAGATCGGTACAGAAAGGAATTTGTAAAACTTTTAGGGTATAAAGCTGCCAAACAATTACAAAAATGGTGTGATACAATGGCATTAGATGTAGCACAAGTTGAGACGATCACTCTGCCTCAAAAGATAAAGGAAAAGGTGCAATGGTAACAATAGCAGGTTCTGGAATGGGTGAGTACAATTTCGATAATGTTAATGTGGACTTTTCAAAGTTTGAGATGATATTTTGCGATCAAAACTATGAGACCTCTTTGGATAATGTAATAAAGGGGAGTTTTAAGGTTGTCAAAGAGGCGATTTTAAAAAATCTTGATAAAGAGATTTTGTATGTGGTGAGTGGTTCACCTACTTTTTTTTCCGGTGCTATATTAATCATAGGTGCATTAAAAAAGCAAAATATCCCTTTTAAAATCATAGATAACACTTCAAGTTTGAACTATATGTTAGCGCACGAAGGTGTGAGTCTTGTTAAAACCGGCATTGTAACCCTGCATGGAAAAAGTTTTGTTGATTTGGAGAATTTTTTAACCAAGGAGTATACATTTATTATCTGTGATGATGACACGCCTCGCATCTTATCAGAAGCAGTGAGCTTTTTGGATGAGGAGGATATCACTATCACACTTGGGGAGCGCTTTGGATACCCTGATGAGGCTTTTGCAACGACAACACTCCAAAAGATGCTTACAAACCCACCTCGTATGCCATACTCCCTGCTTATCAAACGCAACTATAAACCACTGCCAAATATCTCCGCTGAAGATACGATCGAGCATGAAAACGGGATGATTACAAAAAGCTATAAACGCCATATATCTTTGCAAAATCTTGAACTACAGCCAAATATGCTTTTGTGGGATATTGGTGCTGGTTCCGGTTCTGTGAGCATTGACGGCTACAAACGCTACAAGGTAAAAACGATCCTTTTTGAGAAAAACGAAAAACGTGCTAAGATGATCCAAAACTCACTTAAAAAGCATAAGATTGTAGATACAAAACTTATCATAGGTGAAGCGAGTAAGGAGTATAAAAAAGAGTCAAGTATGCCACAGAGAATCTTTGTCGGCGGCGGTGGCGATAGGGTTATAAGTGAGCTTGATTATCTCTATGAGCGTTTAGCAGATGGTGGTATCATGGTAGCAAATTTTGTAACACTCCAACACCTCACAACAGCGATAACGACGCTAAAAAACGCAAAGATTGCCTTTGATATCAAAAGCATAAGCCTCACAACTTATAAGATGAGTCTGCTTATGCCAGAGCCTGAGCGGGTGATGCATCAGATAATTGTGAAGAAAGATATTTGACATTATATCTAAATAGATATATAATAAGATATAAAAAAGGGGGATGTAGATGGCACTAGTAAAAAAATTGATATCACTTGATGCATCTTTAGCACAAGAGCTTGAGAGTGTTGCAAAAGCACTGCATAAGTCACAAAAAGAGGTGGTTGAGAGTGCTTTAGATTTTTATTTTGATTATACCGATGGGGTGGTAGCAGATAAAATAGCGGCTGAAGTTGAAGCAGGTGGGATGCAGGTGCATGATAGCAACGATGTGTATAAAGAGCTGGGCATAGAGATTTGAAACTCAAGTACTCCGATAAAGCACTCAAAGATTTAAAAAGTTTTTCACAGCCCGATAGAGTGCTTATTGTTAAAAAGATAGAGTATCTTCGTGAAAATTTTGAGCTTTTAAAAGAGTCAAAAAAAGTAACACAACTCAAAGGCACTCAGTTTGATAATCAATACAGATTTGTAGTAGCAAGAAAGATTCGTGTTTTGTTTCGCGTGATAGATGATGAAATTGTGCTTTTAGTTTTGCGCGTTGGAAAAAGAAAAGATATTGACGAGGATAAGGGATAATGAAAAAAGGTATAATTACACATCTACGAAATATTTATATTAGGGCACCTCTAAAAACCCTAAGTGGTTCTCAGAGGGAAGAAAAAAAGATGAAGTTGTGAAAAACCTTTTTTGAA
>VCAY01000024.1 GCA_013607635.1 Campylobacterota bacterium | reverse complement strand
AAAAGTGATAAAAAAAGAGGTGAATAAACTATTGAAAAAGTTTTTTTGAAAACTATAAGGCGTTTATTCATATATACACCAAGGGATAAAAAAAGCGGTAGAAGCATGGGGAAAAGGTGATTTTGCAACAGCAGTGGAATCACTGAAGTTGGTTGATAATTCGAGTGCAGTTGCTTTTAAAACTTTCTCGCATCGGCAAGACAAAGGCAAAATGCCACTTTTGATCTGCCGATGGTGCGAATCGCCTCTTGCATTGTTGTTCCTGTTGTGATGATATCATCGACCAAGATGATCTTCTTGGCTTTAATGGTGCTGCATCTAAAGTCTCTTTTATTTTGCTCTCTAAAACTTTTTGATTTTCCGGAATAACTTACATCGTTTTGTGCACGCAAGATATTAAAGAGTGGTTTGATGTTGTAGGAGCCAAGATGTTTGTTGAGAATTGCTGTGTGGGAGTAGCCACTTTTTGCAGTATCATCGATGGCAATCGCGCTGTAATGCTCCTGGGTGTGAAAATGCTCTGCAAAAGTTTTGAATGCAAGTTTGGCTAAAATGGTGTAGATGTAATAGCCAACATCGGTGTGTTTGGTATGCAGCAGCTCTTTGATCTCACTATATTTGTAAAAAGAGAAAACCGCTATGCCACCCAAAAGCTCTCTTTTGTACAATGAGGGTTGAAGAAGATTGTTTTGACAAGGTTTGCAGATGTGTGAGAGTGAGAGGTTTTCACACATCATACAACGCATCTTAAAGGGGTTAGTCCATTTTAAGAACTGACATGAAAGCCTCTTGTGGTAGCTGTACTTTACCGATCGCTTTCATCCGTTTTTTACCCGCTTTTTGTTTCTCAAGTAGTTTACGTTTACGGGTGATATCTCCACCATAACATTTTGCTGTTACATTTTTCCCCATCGATTTGACAGTCTCACGCGCAATGATTTTATTGCCAAGACTTGCCTGAATAGCTACCTCAAAAAGCTGTCTTGGGATGATCTCTTTCATATTTTTCACTAATGCCCGTCCGCGTGACTCTGCAGCAGTTCTAGGTACAATGACACTCAGCGCATCAACCACATCACCCGCAACACGCACATCGAGTTTAACCAGATCGCCCTGTTTAAAACCTGATGGCTCATAATCAAATGATGCATACCCTTTGGAGATCGATTTGAGGGTGTCATAAAAATCAACTACAATCTCATTCATAGGCAAATCGTACTCGAGCATCACACGATCTTCGTTAAGGTAGGTCATTTTGCTTTGGATCCCCCGTTTACTTACAAGCAGGTTCATAATATTGCCAAGATACTCACTTGGTGTGATTGCTGTTGCTTTGACATAGGGCTCTTCGATATGATCAATCTTTTGTACTTCAGGAAGCTCAGATGGGTTTTGCACCTCTACCATGGAGCCATCTGTGAGGTAAACATTATAAACAACCGAAGGCGCTGTAGCGATGAGATCAAGTCCAAACTCCCTCTCAAGTCTCTCCTTGATAACCTCCATGTGCAGCATACCCAAAAAACCAACCCTAAAACCAAAACCAAGTGCCACAGAGGTTTCAGGTTCATACGAAAGTGATGAGTCGTTGAGTTTGAGTTTTTCTAACGCTTCACGCAAATCTTCAAACTTGTCGGTGTCAATCGGGTAAAGCCCTGCAAAAACGAACGGTTTTGCCGGTTCATACTCCCCGATTGGCTCTGTGGTTGGATTTTTGGCATCGGTGATAGTGTCGCCAACATTGACAACACTTACATCTTTAAGCCCTAAAATAACAATACCGATCTCTCCTGTTTTAATAGCGGGAGTTTTGATCTTTTTAAGAGGGTGTGGGTACATTAGATCAAGAACCTGATGCTCTTCGCCGCTACTCATCAGTTTGATGGTTTGATTTTTCTTGATCTCGCCGTCAAAAACACGCACAAGTGCAAGGGCACCAAGGTAATTATCAAACCAACTGTCATAGATGATCGCTCTTGTTGTAGCATCAGCATCACCTTGTGGAGCCGGTACCCTCGCAACGATCGCATCAATGAGCTCACGGATCCCAACCCCTGTTTTGGCACTTACAAGCACTGCATCGGTTGCATCGATTCCGATCGAGGTCTCAATCTCCTCGGCAACCCTCTCAGGCTCAGCAGCAGGCAGATCTATCTTGTTAATAACGGAGATCAGTTCCAAGTCGTTATCAAGAGCAAGATAAACATTAGCAATAGTCTGTGCCTCCACCCCCTGTGCGGCATCAACAATTAAAAGTGCGCCATCACTGGATGCTAATGATTTGCTTACCTCATAAGAGAAATCAACATGCCCCGGTGTGTCGATAAGGTTGAGGATATAATGCTCACCATCTTTAACATAATCAAGCCTAACTGATTGTGCTTTGATGGTGATACCACGCTCCTGTTCGATATCCATTGTATCCATCATCTGTGAGCTTAATTCTCGCTCACTTACCGCACCACACTCTTGGATGATGCGGTCTGCCAAAGTACTTTTACCGTGGTCGATGTGTGCTATGATAGAAAAGTTTCTGATATTTTTCAAGTGTTTCCTCTACATAAACAGGCTGTTGACACTTTCGTTGTGGTAAACCCTGCGGATCACTTCAGCAAAAAGTGGAGCAACTGTCAAAACTTTGATCTTGTTGTGTGGTTTTGTCTCAAGTGTATTGGTGATGATAAGCTCGTCAAGTTCACCGTTTGTCAGGTTCTCATACGCTTTACCGCTTAAAACTCCATGTGTGGCACAGGCCATAACGCTTGTTGCTCCATTGTTTTTAAGTGCTGTTGCAGCTTTTACCATCGTTCCTGCGGTATCAACCATATCATCGATCATAATTACATCATACCCCTCAACATCACCGATAATGTTCATCACTTCCGCTTCATTTGCTTTTTCGCGTCGCTTGTCAACGATCACCATCTCAAGCCCCATCCTCTTTGCAAAGTAACGTGCACGTGCAACCCCTCCAATATCTGGAGAGGCGATGATAGGGTTTTTGAGATTTTTTGACTTGATGTACTGCTCAAATGTGATACTTCCATAAAGGTTATCTACCGGAATATCAAAAAAACCTTGAATCTGACCCGCATGAAGATCGATCGTTACGACTCTGTCGATCCCTGCAGTTTGGTATATGTCTGCAACAAGTTTGGCAGTGATCGGTACTCTAGGAGCCGCTTTACGGTCTTGTCTGGCATAGCCGTAGTAAGGAACGACTGCTGTGATACTTGAAGCTGAGGAGCGGCGAAGTGCATCTGTCATAATAAGCAATTCCATAAGATTGTCATTGGAAGGTGCTCCCGTTGATTGGACAATAAATACATCGCGACCACGAACAGACTCTGAGATCTGCACGGAGATCTCACCATCACTAAATCTCTTAACATCAGCTTTTGCTAAAGGGACATCCAAGATCGAGCAGATCTCTCTTGCAAACTCAACACTAGCAGTTCCGGCAAATATTTTATAACCACGCATAAGTTACCTTTTTAAGTATAAATAATGGTGAAATTATACAAAAAGAGTGCTGAAAAATTATTGACAGTTTTGACAAATGTCATAAAAGACGAGATCGGTTTTTTGAATATAAAAAGATGTTTGTGTAATAGCAGCACTAAAGTGAGTTCAAATAAAGAGTTGCTCTTTGGGAGTGTGACCCCTTGAACAAAGAGGCTTTATAAAATCTTTTGAAACTGTAGCAATGTAGAGATTAAAATAGCACTTTTGTTACTTCCTGCACTTTTCATTTTGAGCTCGGCATCAAGGAGGAGTTCATGTAAAGCATAATAGGTTTGTGGTTTGATCTTGATCGCTTGATTTGCTTTGGTGTCAACCACAAATTTAGGGGCAGGGTAGCCTAAAATGTCGATCGCATTTGCAGCCCCGTTGATGCGTATATAGATATTAAACATATAGAGTTGCGTGATGTATGCTGTGATAGCTGTAACGATTTTGATCTCATCTTCTCCATGTTCTAAGATATTGTGCAAATCATCTTTAAAATCTTTTTTTTGCAATAAATTTGTAATAAATCCCTCGATATTGATCTCGCCAAGCCCAAAAACAAGGTTGTCAACATCTTTTGTGGTGATGGTGCGATCAAAGATAGTGAACTTTTCAAGCTCATTTGCAGCCAAAGCGATATCGCCATTTTGGATATTTAAGAGGTGAGAGATTGTGTACTTGTCTATATCGATCTGTTTTTGTTGTGCCATACTTATAAGGATATTTTGTGCTTCATAATCTTTTGGATGGAAAAAACGCACACTCATCGCCTTGGTTTTGCTAAAACCTTTGGTATATGTTTTGTGATCACTTCCATAGTAAGCGTAGATAAACATATTATCGGGGTTTTTCTCACAGATAGCTATGAGGGTGTCAAGCTCTTTTTTGGGTACTTTTTTCTCTGTTTTGACGATGAGGATATTGCGATCCCCAAAGAGAGAACCCTGTGAGATATGTGCTTTGGCAGACTCATAATCATAAGCATCGTGGTAGTAGGTGAGGATGTTGGCATCTTCGATATTGCTAAGCATCTTGGTGTACATATCGATCAAAAAACTGCTCTCACCAAAAAACACCAAAGCATTAGAGATCTTTTTTGCCTGTATATGTTTGTCAAATTCCGCTTTATACATCAACTCGCCTCACAATTGTTGCAAAGATTTTCGCTTTGGCAATATCAACTTTGTCGATACGCACAATCACATCTTCAAAAAGGGTGCAATGATCGTGTGCTGTTAGTTGCAGTTTTGCACCTATGATGTTGTCTTTGAGTTCACCCTTGAGTTCTGGTTCAGTTGCTGTGATCTTGGCTTTAAACTCCTTAGTAAGCTGTGTTTGCGCCCATCTTGCATATTTTCTTGCCATAAATTCTATTTCAATGTTGCTTGCTTCACGCTCTTTTTCACTGATAGCCATACAAAGAGACTCGATATTACGCAGTACATACGATCCCTCTTTTGTATCACCCGCATCGATCGCTTTTAAAAGGCGGTGAACAATAAGATCGCTATAGCGACGAATAGGTGAAGTAAAATGGGTATAGCGCTCAAATCCCAAACCAAAATGCCCAGCATTGTAAGGTGCATAGCGTGCCTGCATCTGAGAGCGGATAATAAGGGTGTCAACTTCACTCTCAAGACCCATATCTCTTGCTTGTTGCTGAATGTACTCGATGGTCTCTTTGATAGTTTCTTTGATCTGTATTTGAATCCCAATGGCTGAGAGCTCTTGATAGAGAGTTTGAAGTTTTGCCTGACTTGGCGGCTCATGGATCCTAAACACACCCCGCTCATACCTTGCTGCTGCTTCTTTGTTGGCTAGCAACATACAGTCTTCTATGAGTGCATGCGATGGTGTCTCCTCGGCTACAGTGGTGCTGATGATGTTGTGGCTGCTATCTAGTTGCATCTCAATTTCACTTGAGCGAAAATTAAAACCGATTTGTAAGCGTTTTTCGCGTAGGGCATCTGTTACGATGCGTAGTTTGCTTATGGCATCGAGGACTATTTTTTCATCTTCGTTTTTTGCTTGAAGTTTGCCCTCAAAAAAACTGTCGATCTCTTCGTAGTTAAAGCGTCGTTTGGAGTGGATGATCGCTTCATAAACCTCAGAGTATTGCACCTGTAAGGTATCTACATCTAAGTGGATCTCAAACACATAGGCAAGTCTGTCTTTGTGAGGTTGCAAGGAGCAGAGTGTTTCACTAAGCTGTCGTGGCAGCATCGGGATAGATCGGTGGGGCAGGTAGATTGAAAAACTTCTATAGATCGCTTCGTTGTCGATTGCTCCAAAAGGTTGTACATATTCACTCACATCGGCGATAGCAACATAGAGGATCTTGTTTGTATCATCCCAGCAGATCGCATCATCGAAATCTTTAGCACTTACGGGATCGATTGTACAAAAAGGAAGATCGCGAAGATCTTTGCGTTTTGGGTATTTTTTGGCATCCACTTCGCTAAATGAACTTGCCAGTTTTAAAACCTCTGCACCAAACGCATCGTGTTTGTTATACTGTGCCAAGACGATCTTCTCATCTACAAGAGGGTCATCCAAATTCCCCAAATATGCCGCAATTTTATTCTCATAATTGTCGATTTGAAACAGATCACCAAGCTTGTATTTTTCGATCTGTTCTTGAGTGATCTCTATGCCGATGGGATGATCGGTGCGTATATCGACAAGCGATTTGTGTCCATATTTTTCAATAATGTAGGCGATTGAGTAGGTTTGTTCACGTCCGACAATCTCAGCAATAGTAGCAGCAGGTGCGCCCCGTTTCCCAAGAAGCCTTTTGGCAATGATGAGATCACCTTCACTAGCAAGCCCAAGATCTTCGATCAAAAGATCGCGTACATTCTCCCCTATAACATGCAAGTAGGCTGTATTGTTTTGTACAAGTCCCAATGAACCTGCTCGATATTTGGAGTTGAATTTATAGGTATGGTTGTTGTAGGTAAGATAATTTTTCGCATACCAATCATGAATATGCTTTAGTTCGTGTTCTGATATATCTTGCTCACTCAATCCGTGAGTGAGCTTTACTAGAAGAGATCTCAATGTTGTTGCGATTTAGTGGAAATTTTCGAGTGCTCGCTCAAAACTTTCCATATCAAGATTGTACTTTTCGATAAGCTCTTTAGCAGCAGCTACACTCGCATCGGTAATGACACCATTGGTAGGCACAGCGACGCGTACTACATGTAATATCGAAGCAGCTTTTTTTATCTCTTCATCATCTACTTTTTGTGGATCCTCACAATGTTCAATCACATTAACAAGATCCTTTTCAAACTTCCATTGTTGAAAGATCGAAGCACTCACTTCAGGAGTAGCAATGCCTACAACCTCTTTTTCAGCCTCTTCAACATCTTGAAGTTCAGCAAGTGTATCTCTAAACTGCTCTTGTTTACTCTCTGCAATGATTTGTTGCGCGATAAGCACTTTGCCAATCTCAACTAAAAATGCTGCAGGCGATAAAATACCCATAAGCTTGTTCTCTTTTCTTAGACACCACGCAGTCATAAGTCCGTGTTGTTTTTCAGAAAGTGCAGAGAACATTTCGTTAGAAATTCCATAAGGTGAAAGATCTAAAGTAAAACTTTTTTTGACGATGGAAGCAAGAGCAAAACCTCGTACTGTTCCCATTCCAAAAAGTCCTACAGCCTGGGAGATTGCAGTGATCTCCCTTGAAAAACCATACAAAGGAGAGTTTGCCGCTTTTAAAATGTTTGCAGTTAAAAGGGGATCTTTTTCTAAAATCTTCACCATATCGTTAAAAGTGCTGTCAGGATCTTGATATACTGCTTCTATCTGCATAGCAGATTCTGGAAGAGGCGGCAGTTGTTTGATCTTTTTTAAAATTGCGTCAGTCATCTCTTCTCTTTTGATTTTGAATTAATTACTTACAATTATATAATTTGTAGATAAAATAGTGCTGAATATTTACAAAAAATTTGTTATGATTTTTGATGTTAAACTATGATGTAAGGATAAAAGAGAATGCAAAATGATGCGATGTTGATCCAGCTTGGATATACGCCTAACGAGACACTTGTAAAACAGTTAAAAGCGATTAAAGAGAATACGAAAAATTACGAGAAGATTGAGAAACATATTATGGATCTTCACGACCACCTTAAAGTGCATAACGGTTATGTTGCTATGTCAAACTCCAAGGATCATCTGAAAATCAAGGTAGAAGCGACCGAGCCGCAAAGTATCGTAGAGGCAAATGAAAAGATTCATTATTTTAGCCAAAAATACAAAGTCGCTATAGAGAAACTTCCCAACAAAGAAACATACTATATTTTAGGATTTGAACATTAAAAAAGAGCCGATGAGCCTTGAGGGGTATGATCTTCTTGTTGAAGAGTTTAAGTACCTCTTAGAGGTGGAAAAGCCAAAAACTGCCGAAGAGAAACGTGTTGCCGCCGCTCTTGGTGATCGCAGTGAAAATGCCGATTATCAAGCGGCTAAAGAGAAGCTTCGCTTTATTGATAAGCGACTTTTTTATCTTGATAAGATGATAAAATCAGCCCAAGTGATAGACCCCTCACAGCATAAACATACAAAAGTCTCTTTTGGCAGTACGGTAACTCTTTGTGATCTCGATACCGATGAAGAGCTTCGTTACACCCTGTGTGGTGTACTTGAGAGTGAGATCGAAAACTTACTTATCTCTATCCATTCTCCATTAGCACGTGCGATGCTCGGTAAAGGGGTGGGAGATACATTGAAAGTAAAACTGCCAAAAGGTGAAAAAGAGTATGAGATCGAAAAGATAGAATATATCAATATCTTTTTACTCAAAAAAAATATCCGCACAAAAAAAGATTTTGGTTTTAAGTGATATAATTAGCCAAGTTGCTTCAAAGGGTTATGAGGATGAACATAATTATTGCCGGTGCAGGGAAGGTTGGTTTTAATCTGGCGAAAACACTCTGTATCGGGCATAATGTTACTGTTATAGATAAAAATGCACAAGCGCTTGATAGTATTCAAGAAAGTCTTGATATCTTACCTTTGCGTGGTGATGTAGAGGATGCAAATACTTATCAAAGTTTTATAGATCAGAGGATTGATCTTTTTATTGCAGTAACCAATATTGACAATGTTAATCTGGTTGCTACAATGATTGCCGATGCAAGCTTACAAATCAAAAAGAAATTTGTTAGATTGCAAAAACACTTTTTTCAAAAAGAGATATTGCAGCAAAAGCTTGATATCGATACCGTAATTTTTCCTCGACAACTTACTTCTCATGCTGTTTCTTCTTTACTGCAATACCCAAAAGCGAATAATGTCAAATTTTTTAAATATACAAACTACAAACTTATATCAGTGATGGTTTCAAGTATTGTTCTGCCTCAAGTTATCCACAATGAGAGATTTAAAATCGTTGGAATTGAACGTCAAAAACATTTTTTTATACCGAAAGACGATGTTGAAATTCTTCCTAATGATTTGGTCTATTTTTTTGGAGATGAAAACGAGATAAAGAGTGTATGTCACAAACTTGCATTCCAAAACAATACTGCGATAAAAAGATGTGTTGTTTTTGGTGGTGGTGAACTTGGGATCACCATTGCAAAATCACTTTTGGGAGTTGGAAGAAGTGTGAAACTGGTTGAGAAAGATCTGCAGCTTTGTGAAGTAGCAGATGAAGAACTCGAAGGCAAAGCTTCTATCATCAACTATAAATATGGCTCGCACGATGTTTTTGAAGATGAGGGGCTGGAAAATGCTGACATGTTTATAGCTGCTACAAATAATGATGAATACAATATTATCAAGTGTTTGGAGGCGAAAGAGAGTGGTATTGACAAAGTTGTTGCAATTAACAACGAGATGGAATATTACAACTTGATGCACTCTTTGGGAATAATTGTGGTGCGTGGTCCAAAAATGAGTGCGTACAATACAATTATGGAGGAGATCAGCTCGACGGGTGTAGTTATTCAAAAAAGCTACTGTGGGGCAAAGGCGGTCGTTTTTATGCGGAAAATTTTCCCATCCTCAAAGCTTATAGGTAAACAGTTTAAAGGTTTAAAAACAGAAGATTGTCTGCTTTTATTGCTTAGAGAAGATACGATATACCTTTTTGAAGACAAAAGTATACTGCAAGAAGGTGATCTTGTTGTTGCATTTACCACCGCAAAGCGAAGTGCTAAAGTAAAAGAATGGATCTATGAATTATAAAAATGTAGCCAAGATTCTTTCTTTGATAGGTGTTACGGTTTCTGCAATATTTTTTCTTGATATTTTTGTCGCTGTTATATATAAAGAGGAATATATAAAATTTTTACTATTTGATGCTATGTTTTTTGCAGGAAATCTTGCTGTATGGGTATGGCTAAAAAGTCATGAAATTAATCTCAAAATAAAAGAGAGTATTTTGGTGGTGAACCTGCTTTGGATACTCCTTGGTATCGGCGGGGCTATACCGCTTTTTCTCTATACCGATATCTCTTTTGCAGCTTCGTTCTTTGAAGCCGTTAGCGGTTTTACTACAACAGGAGCAACAGTATATACCGATGTAGAATCTTTACCCCATTTGATACTTTTTCATAGAAGTTTGATCCATTGGCTTGGTGGGCTTGGTGTGATTGTGCTTGGTGTGGGACTGCTTTCTGTGATTAACCCTACCGGAAGTCTTTCTCTGTTTAAAGCTGAAGCAACAGGTGTCACTCTTGAGAAGATGACACCGAAGATCAAAGATACTGCTCTACGTTTGTGGATGGTATATTTGATCTTGACACTCACGGATATGTTTCTTTTGAAACTTTTTGGGATGGATTGGTTTGATGCACTTAACCATGCTTTTTCAACGATTTCGACAGGTGGATTTTCGACAAAAAACAGTTCGCTGGGATATTTTAGCAACGACGGCATCATCTGGAGTACAACAATTTTTATGATGCTCTCAGGAATCAACTTCTTGGCACATTTGAAACTCTACTATAAAGACAGTAGCGGTTATAAAACAGAAGAGGTGAAGTGGTATGTTGCAATTTTTGTTGTACTCAGTCTTATTTTAAGTTTGGTGCATGTAGATATCAGCGGAGATACTTTTTATGATGCTTTCAAACATTCATCATTTACTATAGCTTCGGTGATGACAACAACAGGATTTGCTACGATCGACTACGGGTCTTGGTCCCATTTGGCAATTGCTGTTATCTTTGTCGGACTTTTGATGGGAGGTAATGCAGGCTCTACTGCTGGGGGCATCAAGATTATCCGCTATGTGATTATTTTTAAAACACTTGCTTCCGAATTGAAAAGAGTTTTACATCCAAGTATGATCATCTCTGTTTTTATTGACGGAGTGAAACAAAAAGAGAGGATCCTCTCCTCAACATTTGGATTTTTTACACTTTTTATGATGACAGTTGCTGTTGTGACGGTTTATATTTATGCGCGGGGCTATGATGCGATGAGTGCCATATCTGGAGCTTTTGCAGTTGTGGGTAATGTCGGTCCGGGATTTTCTTTGGTTGGACCTGCAGACAATTTTTCGTTTTTTTCAGATTTTGATAAAATCTTCTTGTCGATCGCTATGATTGTCGGCAGATTGGAGTGTTACACAGTCTTTGTATTGCTAAGCAGTTCTTTTTGGAAAAAATTTTAGAGCAAATCATTCAAAAGAGTGCTATAATTTTTTAGATACATTTTTAAAGAGAATTTATGGTAGAAAAACATATAACGGAACAGACCGCCATTTTTTTCAGTGTTACGAAATGGGTGTTTTTGTCATCTTTGATAGGTGTCTTGATTGGCGCTACTGTTACAGAATTTTTAAAGATCTTGGCTTATGGTGAATCATCACGTTCAATTTTACCTTTTGAGTACTATTACACGTTACCGTTTGCACTTGTATTGACGGTGTGGTTGGTGAAAACATTTGCGCCATCAGCAGAGGGGCATGGAACCGAAAAAGTGATCTCTGCCGTGCATAAAGCAGATGGAAAGATCAATGTCTCTGTCATCCCGATAAAAACTTTGGCAACGGTACTCACAATTTTTGCAGGTGGCTCTGTCGGTAAAGAGGGACCTGGTGCACAAATAGGAGCAGGGGTAGCCTCTTTTTTGTCATCTCTTTTGAAATTTCACAAACAAGATAGAAAGAAACTTGTTATTTGCGGCATCAGTGCCGGTTTCGCTACGGTCTTTGGTACACCCATAGCAGGAGCTATTTTTGGCGTGGAGGTACTGATCATCGGTGTGGTGATGTATGATGTACTTCTACCCTCGTTTATTGCCGGTTTTGCAGCGTTTACAACCGCGCAACTCTTAGGGATTGAGTACACATATTACAATATGCATTTTATGCAAAATATTTCCCTTGATATTGTGTTGATCGCTAAAGTTGTGTTTGCTGGAGTTTTTTTCGGCTTTGTATCTGATGTTGTGATAACATCGGTTTCTCATACACACACCTATGTGAAAAATCTTAAATTCAGTAGTTATACCAAGGCATTTGTAGGGGGAGTTATTCTTGTTGCTTTAACGCTGATGTTTGGAGAACAATATATAGGCTTAGGGCTTGATACCATTGCAAAAGCGTTAAATCAAGATGTATCGATGGGGGAAAATATTCATTGGTACACTTTTGTATTAAAAACAATTTTTACATCACTCTCTTTAGGTGTTGGAGGCAGTGGCGGAGTGATCACTCCTATCTTTTACATAGGTGCAACGAGCGGGCATTTTTTTGGTTCGGTTATCGCTCCTGAACATATCGCTTTATTTGCAGCCCTTGGTTTTGTGAGTGTTGTTTCAGCAACAACAAATACCCCAATCGCTTCAACTATTATGGCGGTAGAACTTTTTGGTATTGATATCGCACACTATGCAGCATTGGCAGCTGTTGTCAGCTTTTTGATCTCTGGTCACAGAAGTATATTCTCTTCTCAGATTTTGGCGATGAGGAAATCTGAGATGCTTCGTGTGAAGATAGGTGAAGAGGTGGAAAATATCAACATCTCTTTGGAAGAACATGAGATGAACAAGATAGAAAAATTGCGTAGAAAACTGCATAAAAAGAATAAAAAACGATAAATTTATAGATCCATAAGCAAATGTTGGCTTTAATTCCATTAAATAATTCAGGACTGCTTTTTCTTCATACAACAGCCCTCCATTAGCAAAGAACTTTGGAGTTGTTAAACAAAATGTTTCTTTTTGACACATTATCGCTTGTTTTTGTTGCACTTATTCTTTTAGGTGTAATTCCTAACCTTTTTTACTCTTTTGGATACCTGCCACATATCAAAAGAAAGAGACACTATCTGCTGCACTATTTTGCTTTTATTTTCTCGATGATCGGTGTTGTTCTTGCCGGTAATGCACTCGTGTTTCTCTTTTTTTGGGAGTTGATGAGTTTGACTAGTTGGCAGCTTATTTTAACTGAGGTTGAAGATCAAGAAACGATCAAAGCAGCACGGTTTTATTTTTTTATGACCCATTTTGGTTTTGTTTTCTTGTTGCTCTTTTTTCTCATAGCAACCGATGGAAACCTTGATATCGATTTTGCTACTATGCACTCGATTGTTCGTACATTTGCATACCCGACATTGCTGTTTTTTATGTTGGTCTTTAGTTTTTTAAGCAAAGCGGGAGCGGTACCGTTTCATGTGTGGCTACCTTATGCCCATCCTGCAGCACCTTCTCCAATTTCGGCGATGATGAGTGGCGTGATGCTTAAAGTTGCTTTGTACGGTTTTATGCGGTTTTTATTTGATGTGCTTTACCCTTGGCCATTGGAGTGGGGCATTGTGGTGTTGGTAATTGGTGCTGTCTCTTCTCTTGTTGGGGTTTTGTATGCATTGAGTGAGCATGATATTAAAGCGTTGTTGGCAAACCATTCGATAGAAAATATAGGTATTATTCTGATTGGGTTTGGGATGGGGATGATTTTTGATACCCTTGGACTCAAACTACTAAGCAGTTTTGCATTTGTTGCTGCTGTGTTTCATATATTTAATCACATGAGCTTCAAATCGCTTCTTTTTATGGGTGCAGGAAGCGTGTTGCATCAGACACACACCAAAAATATAGAACAATATGGTGGATTGATCAAATCTATGCCTCTTACAGCATTTACTTTTTTGCTTGCTTCGATTAGTATTTCGGCTTTACCCCCAAGTAACGGATTTTTAAGTGAATGGATGATTTTTCAATCGATGTTAGGCTCATACAATATCACCGACACAACTCTTAAACTTGCTATTCCGTTTGCGATCTTTGCTCTTGCGATGACAGGTGGTTTGGCGATTGCCTGTTTTGTAAAAGCGTATGGGATCACCTTTTTGGGGCTACATCGAAGTCAAAATGCCAAACATGCCAAAGAGGTCAATTTTTTGATGCGCTTTGGGATGATACTGATGACGCTTGTGGTGATCTCTTTGATGCTTTTAGCCCCTTTTTACCTTTCGTGGTTCGATCAGGCTTTGGTGCATTTGGAACATATATCGGTATATGCGAAGATGTTTCCAAAAGGATTTTGGCACCTCCACTCTGTTGCCGTACACGGAGGTGTCGTATCACCAATTATACTTCTTGCTGCACTCTTGGGTATCACTTTACTTTTGTTTCTTGCTTATAAGATGCTACATGTAAAAACCAGGATACATCGAACATGGGGATGCGGCTATCAAACATCTGCAAAAACACAATACTCCGCGACAGGTTTTGCCGGCCCTATACGTAGATTTTTTGATTGGCTTTATCGGTCTGATGAGCATTTTCATAAAAAGAGCATTGCAAATCACGAGACAAAATTTAGCAATGCAAACTATGAAGTGCATGCCAAGCCACTTTTTGAAACATCGTTGTATGATGGGGCGAAGAAAGTGACAAATATAGTAAGTTACTGGGTGTATCGTTTGGCGCATTTTGAAAAAACTCGTTATGCGGCAATGATTTTTAATCTGATGCTTTTAGTACTCTTTAGTTACAGGACTTTTGTGCATCAATTTTCATGGGCTACTTTTGTTTTGGAGTTGATTGTTGTATTTATCTCGATAAAAGTACTTATTATTGGAGATAAAAGATGATTATTTATATTGCTACGATTGTTGTTTTGCTTTTGCTTGCACCGATACTACTCTCTTTTATTAAATCTCTTAAAATGCTTCTGCTCTTTAAGCGTCCAAGTTCCATATTCCAAGGGTACCGAAATTTTGCCAAACTTATGCAAAAAGAGACAGTGGTTTCTGATGAAACAAGCGCCATAACAACCTATGCACCTTTTTTGGTGCTCTCTCCATTATTGGTTGTGATGTTTTTTTTGCCACCGGTTGTAGATGGAGCATATTATGTGAGTTTTGTAGATGCTTTTACTATTACGGGACTTGTCTCCTTGTCAACTTTTTTTCTCATGCTTATTGGGCTTGACAGTGCTTCTGCTTTCGGTGGTATGGGAAGTTCAAGAGAGGCGTTTATCTCTGCTCTCGTTGAGCCTGCAATGGTTCTGACTGTTTTTAGTGTGTCGATGATGGCGCAAGATCTGGGTGTAGGACAAGCTGGGGTGAATTTGGCACATCATTTCCCCAAAGAGCATACGGCAAGTTTTTTGTTTGCGGGCATCAGTTTTTTTATACTGCTTCTTGCAGAAAATGGGCGCATCCCTGTAGATAATCCTGAAACACACTTGGAACTTACGATGGTGCATGAGGCGATGATCCTTGATCTTAGTGGAGTGTACTTGGCAATTATCGAGACGGCAGCTTCAGTGAAATTTGTGATTTTTGCTTCACTCTTTGTTTCTTTATTTATCCCATTTGGAATGGAATATGCAGCACCTGTAGCTATTTTGATCTTTATTCTCAAGCTTTTTTGTGTTGCTATGGTCGTAGCACTCTTAGAGATAAATACAGCGAAACTTCGTCTTTTTAAAGTACCGAATCTGCTAGGGATTGCGATCGTTTTTGCTTTTTTATCCCTTATCACATTTTATCTTCTTGGAGCGTAGGTGATGGTTGATTTTTTTATAGGTTTGTTCCTTGCTTCACTCATAACGGCACTTTTTACTACGAGGCTCTATCGACTATTGATGTGGTATTCGTTTAACTCTTTGACGTTGGGTATATTGGCACTTTTAATCGGGGTGCAACTTCATGATGATGGGATGTTGATCACCGGTGTCGTAACGATTGTCGTCAAAGCGGTTGGGATCCCCTATTTTTTAAAAAGTTTTTCTCAGAAGTTTCATTTTGTACGTCAAATTACACCTGAGATTAAAGTGCAGTATGCGATTATGCTTATTCCTGCCATTTTGGTGTTTACTTTCTACCTGGCTGAGCCTATTACCAATATGATTGCCAACAACTCCAATTATGTAGCGGTAAGTATCTCCTCTTTGTTTTTATCGTTACTGTTGATGATGGAACATAAAAATGTTGCCCCTAAAATTATCGGGTTTTTGAGTATGGAAAACTCTTTGTTTTTACTTGGTGTAACAGCAACGGACGGTATGCCGATGTTGGTTGAACTTGGGATATTTTTTGATCTTTTGATGGCAATTGTGGTGATGAATCTTTTATTGCATCGTGAAGGGATGAAAAATGGTTGAGTTGTTATTACTACCTGCGGTAATCATCTTTGTTCTTTCATTTATTAAAAGTGAAAAAACACATAAACCACTCGCTTTTATCTCTTTTTTGATTCTTCTGCCAAGTGCTGAGCTTCTGAGTATCAAAAAACCGCTACATCTACTTGGGGATTATCTTGTGGTAGATGATATGGGTGCTTATATCTTGTTGCTCTCTTCAATTGTTGGTGTTGGCGTTGCCCTCGCTTTGATGACACTGGGAAAACATGTAGAGGTTTCAAAAAATGCCTACAGAAGATTTTACAGATTTTTTGCAATATTTTGGGTAGGGCTTATCTTCTCTATCCTCTCCAATCATATAGGTATCTATTGGATAGGGCTTGAGCTTGCGACGCTCTCTACCGTTTATATGATTAAAACAAACCATTCTAATGTTGCTCACAAAGAGGCATGGAACTATATGATTGTAGGTGCTATTGCTATTTCACTCATCCTTTTTGGGATTATTTTGATCTATGCCAGTGCAAAACCGGTATTGGGTGAAGATGCCATGAACTTTCATCTACTTTTGTCCCATGCCAAGGAGATACGCTCACCATTCCTTTTTGAGATTGGTTTTGCAGTGGTAAGTATTGGGATGTTTATCAAAATGGGATTTTTCCCAATGAATTTGTGGCTTGCAAATATTGAGCGGGCATCATTTTATCCTGTTGCAGCACTCTTTAGCGGTATTTTAGAATCAGCTGTGATGATCGGTTTTTTCCGTTTTAGCAAGATCGCAATGGAAGTAAATTATGATCACCTTTTTACTTTTGTATTTGTCTATACGATCTTAACAATTTTTATTGTCAGTTTTTTGATCTTTCGTACGAAAGATTTTATGCGTTTGTTTAGTTTAAGCGGAGTAGAACACATGGCACTTATTGCTCTTTTTTGGGTTAGTGGCGGGACATTTGCAGCTTTGCTTCATTTTGGTGCGCATGCCTTTTTAAAACCGGCACTGTTCCTCTCAACCGGAGTACTTGAGTCCAATGGTAAGTATAAAATGGCAGGAGCACTCAAGGGGTACCAAGGGGAAAAAGGAGCACTTTTTTGGTTTTTAGTCTCGCTCTTTTTGCTTGCAGTTGTTTCCCTGCCGCCTAGCCCGATGTTTTTTAGTGAGATTTACGGTTTTGGAGCGATGATAAGTGTTGCAAAACATGGAGATCACTTATTGGCTATGATGGGTGCAATACTGATCTTGCTTATTTTACTCTCGATCATCTTCTACAAGTTTGTTGAGGTGTATCAGTCGATGAAGTATGAAGGTGAAGTATATCCAAAAAAAGTGTATGCGAGTGAACTGTTTGCACTTGTGATGTTCGCTATTGCTCTTATAGGTCTTTTAAGCTCTCCGGTTATCGATTATTTAAAGGGGATATCATGAGATTTATCGCAAGATATGCCAAAGATAAAGATAATTTTTTTGAGATTGTAACGCTCTATGATACTAAGATGCAAAAAGAGCAAATATCTAAACAAATGCCACATATAAAAACTCTTGCACATCAACATCCATCGGCAATATGGTTTGAGCGTAAAATGCAGGATGATTTTGGAATAGTTATTGTTGATGCTTTTGATAAGCGTCCCCTACTGCATCATGAAAGATTTCCTAAAAATACCCATCCTATGTGCAAAGCATTTAGTTCAAAAGAGATTAGTTTTGGCAAGTTTGAGCCGTATGAGTATGAAGTGGTTGGTGGTGATGGAGTATTTCAAGTTGGCGTGGGACCTATCCATGCGGGGATCATTGAACCAGGACATTTTCGCTTTTCTCAAGCGGGTGAGAGGATGTTGCATCAAGAGGTGCGTCATTTTTATAAATTCCGCGCGATAGAGAAGATGCTTGAGGGAAAAACACTCGAAGACGCTAAAGCGATCATAGAGCGTATCAGTGGTAATGAAACTATAGCATATCAGATTTGCTGGCGCGATATTGTGCTAGAAGCATCACATCAAACATTGCCACTCTCTTTACGAAAATGGCATGCCTTTTTGCTGGAACTTGAGCGCATTATCCACCATTTAACAGATCTGGGGTTTATCCCTAATGATGCAGGCTTTGGGGCATCGCTTGCATTTTGTTCAAAACTTGCCGAAGATGCACGTAGAAAGATGCAAGAGCTTACACGACACCGTTTTGGTTTTGGAGCAGTTGGGTTTACACTCAAAGAGATCGATACAGATTCACTGCATACATGGCTTAAGAAGATGCAAGAGAGTATTGAGTTTTATGAAGAGTGGATTGTTGATATCCCCTCTTTGTGGGATAGACTCGACACCACAGGTGTCTTGCCTCTTAAAAAAGCGGTAAAATACGACACGGTCGGGGTAGTTGCCAAAGCTTCGGGCTTGGCGTTGGATAGACGAATCCAAGAGTTTTACCTGCAAAACGGTTTTGAGATGGCAAGTGAAGTAAGTGGTGATGTTGCCGCGCGTTTTAAGATCAGAATTGCAGAGGTAAAAAACTCTTTAAAGATGATGGCAAATCTTCTCCAAAAAGATGCTGTCTCATGGGATCTTGAATCTGTTGAAGATGGAGAGTACAGCAGTTTTGTCGAGAGCTCCATCGGTGAGTTGTTTATGGCGATCGATATCAAAGATGGTGTGATTGAGCGATTTTTTGTCAGAGATCCAAGCTTTATGAACTGGCAAGCATTACATATAATGATGCGAAACGATATTATTGCCGATTTTCCACTGATCAACAAAAGTTGCGATCTAAGTTATGCGGGGAATGATCTATGATGAAATTTTGGAATAAGCGTGCACAACTTGGTGTATTGACGGAAAATGTTGCGTTTGAAGATGAGATAAAAACGATACAAAAAGAGCTCAAAGACAAAGTCAAGAAAAAATTTGCAGGATCACTGGCTATTAGGATGGTTGACAGTGGCAGTTGTAATGCTTGTGAGGCTGAGTGTAACGCACTTTCCAACCCTTACTACGATTTGGAACGACTAGGGATCTATTTTGTCGCAAGCCCTCGCCATGCAGATGTGATGCTCCTTAGTGGTGTGATGAGTTTTAATATGACCCCTCACGTTCTTGATGCTTATGAGCAGATTCCTGAGCCAAAATGGGTGATCACGCTTGGGGATTGTCCCGCTATGCAAGCACCGTTTGAGAAAACCTTTGCTATTAAAGCCCCTGCCAAAGAACATTTGCAAGTAACACATCACATCAAGGGATGCCCGCCGAGTCCTAAAGAGATTATGCAGGGTTTGTTGGATTTTTTGAAGAAAATATAAGACATTTAGTAGATTTTCGATATAATCCAGCTTTAAAAACCAAAATTTCAGGAATCATTCGTGAGCCAACAATTACCAGATATTGATCAACAACTTGCCAACCATAAGTTAAGTCAAGAGGACTACAAACATATCAAAGAGATTTTGGGTCGTGAGCCAAACCTTGTAGAGCTTGGGATCTTCTCAGCAATGTGGTCTGAACACTGTTCATACAAATCATCCAAAGTACACCTTAAAGGTTTCCCTACAAAAGCGCCGTGGGTTATCCAAGGACCAGGTGAAAATGCCGGTGTTATTGATATTGGCGATGGGTATGCTGCGGTATTTAAGATGGAATCACATAATCACCCGAGTTTTATTGAACCATACCAAGGTGCTGCTACCGGTGTGGGTGGCATTATGCGTGACATTTTTACGATGGGAGCGCGCCCTGTTGCTAACCTTAATGCGCTTCGCTTTGGTAATATTAGCAATGATGATGCAATCTCGAAACACCAAAGGTATCTTGTTCGTGGTGTGACCGAAGGTATTGGTGGATACGGTAATTGTATGGGAGTTCCAACCATCGGTGGTGAGACAAGTTTTGATGAGTGTTATAACGGCAATATTTTGGTTAATGCTTTTACGCTTGGTTTGGCAAAAGCGGATGAGATCTTTTACGGTCGTGCTGAGGGTACAGGCAATCCTGTTTTATATGTTGGTGCAAAAACGGGTCGTGATGGACTTGGTGGGGCTGTGATGAGTTCAGACAGCTTTACCGAGGAGTCAAAATCACTTCGCCCAACTGTGCAAGTGGGGGATCCATTTACTGAAAAACTACTTTTAGAGGCTTGTTTGGAGCTTTTTAAAACCGATTATGTTGTTGGTATTCAAGATATGGGAGCTGCGGGGCTTACCTCTTCATCTTTTGAGATGGCTGGACGTTCAGGAAGTGGGATGATTATGCACCTTGATAAAGTTCCAGCGCGCGAAGAGGGGATGACTCCGTATGAGTTTATGCTCTCTGAATCACAAGAGCGTATGCTTTTGTGTGCAAAAAAGGGAAGTGAAGAGGAGATCATCAAGATTTTTGAAAAATGGGATCTTGATGCTGCGGTGATCGGTGAGGTGACAGATACCGGCAATATGGAGCTTTTTTGGCATGGAGAAAAAGTTGCAGAGGTACCGGTTGATCCTGTAAGTGAGGAAGCACCGGAGCTTAAGCGTCCAATGAAACGCCCAGAGTATCTTGATCTTATCGCTGAGACAACCATTGATGATTTTCCAAAGGTTTCGAATCAAGAAGCGTTTGAGAAACTGACAAAATCGATGGAGGTTGTTGACAAGTCGTGGATCTACGCACAGTATGACTCGATGGTGCAGACAAACACCGTAAAAAAAGGTGGTGAGCTTGATGCTTCGGTAATTCGTGTCAAAGAGAACGGTCGTGCACTTGCTATGTCGGCAGATTGTAATGTGCGTTACTGCTATGTTGATCCTCGTGGAGGGGCAGCTGCTGCGGTGATTGAGTCTGGCAGAAATGTTGCGATGAGTGGAGCTAGACCTTTGGCTATTACCGATTGTCTGAACTATGGTAATCCTGAAAATCCTGAAGTGATGTGGCAGTTTGGTGAGGGTTGTTTGGGGATTAAAGAGGCGTGTGCCGAGCTTAATACTCCGGTTATTGGGGGAAATGTTTCGCTGTATAATGAAACGGAAGGTGTTTCAGTATTTCCAACGCCATCAATCGCAACAGTTGGAGTCAATGACGATCAAAACAATGTCTTACTTTCCACTTTTCAAAATGAGGGGGATATCCTCTATCTTATAGGTGAGAGTAAAAGTGAGTTTGGCGGCTCACTTTATATGAAAGAGATCTGCGGTACGGTTGCAGGAAAACTCCCTGAAATTGATTACAAAAAAGAGCTTGCGCTTTGGGATTTAGTGATCGAAGCAAATAAAAAACATCTGCTAGAGTGTGCAAAAGATCTTTCAAGTGGCGGTTTGGCAATAGCGCTTGTAAAAATGGCAGCTACAAGTGGTTATGGATGTGATGTTAAAGTAAGCGTAGCAGATGAGCGCGATATTTTTGCAGAGTCGTTTAGTCGCGCTGTTGTAGCAGTTAAACCTGAAAACGCAGCAATGTTTGAAACCATGGCAAAAGAGTATCTTCCGGTTGAGAAGATCGGTAGTGTAGGTGGTAAAAGTGTTGTATGTAACGATGTAACTCTTGGTATGGAGCAGTTAAAAGACAACTACTTTAACACCTTTCAAAGAGTTGTAGAGCAAGATATCTAAAACTCCAATGCCCCCATTTTATCCTATAATAATCTAATATAACCCTAATTGCTAGTTAAAAGCAGGGCTTGAAAATTGCTTAGTCCATAAGAAAACTCTTGGCGGAG
>VCAY01000023.1 GCA_013607635.1 Campylobacterota bacterium | reverse complement strand
TGCTATCATCCCAAAAGCCTACGCTAACACCCCTACAAAAGCAAAACTCTACACCTACGAAGATGCAATAGATTTGGCAGAACAATTTGGGATAGATGTAGAGAGAGTAAACTTTGAAGGCGCTTTTTTACTCGATGCCCTTTTGGCGATGACGGTCGATAAGCTGATGAACGATCGACTCGATTATGAGACGATGAACACCTTTAGGCTTGATCCTCACCGTCAAGAGGAATTACATGACAGCCACGGGCGACTTTGGGTTAATGACACCAAAGCAACCAACCTTGATGCTACCATTGCCGCTGTGAAACGTTACGAGGATCGTTTTATCCACCTTATACTTGGCGGTGATGACAAAGGGGTTGATTTAAGTGGACTTTTTCATTTTTTACAAGATAAACAGCTTCAAATCTACACCATAGGCTCCAACCAAGACAAACTCACTGCTCTTGCAAAAAAGCATGGCATTGGCTTTGTTAGATGTAACAACCTAGTGGATGCTCTTAAAGATATAGACACTGCTTTGCAAAAAGATCAAGTTGCCCTGCTCTCACCTGCAGCATCGAGTCTTGATCAGTTTAACTCCTATGCACAAAGGGGTGAAGTTTTTAAGCAAACTGTCAACAAGCTGTAAAGTGCTACAATATTTCCTATTTGTCATAATAATCTTTTAACTCTACAAATGCTACAATCTCCTCATACAACTACAGGGGGTTAGAGTGAGAGACAACTTAGAAGTATTGGCAAGAAAATACCGCCCTAAAAACTTTGAAGAGCTTATTGGTCAAGAGGCTATAGCACAAACCCTCTCACTCGCACTTGACTCCAAAAGACTCTCACACGCCTACCTTTTTAGTGGTCTAAGAGGGAGTGGTAAGACATCCACAGCACGCATTTTTGCCAAAGCACTCATTTGTGAGCAGGGGGTTTCTCACCAACCTTGCGGTGTGTGCAAAAACTGTGTCATGGCGCTTGAAAACCGTCATATAGATATTATCGAGATGGATGGGGCATCGAGTCGCAAGATCGATGACATTCGTGATCTTATCGAGCAGACAAAATACCGCCCTGCCGTAGCACGTTATAAAATTTTCATCATCGATGAAGTGCACATGCTTACCAAAGAGGCGTTTAATGCCCTGTTAAAAACCCTCGAAGAGCCACCTGAGTATGTAAAGTTTATCTTAGCTACAACCGATCCTCTCAAACTGCCGGCAACCATATTGAGTCGTACACAACATTTTCGTTTTAAAAGTATCGCGACCCATAAGATCGTAGAGCATCTAATCCACATCTTGCAACTTGAAAACATCACCTATGAGAGTGAAGCGCTTGAGATACTCGCAAGAAGTGGCAATGGAAGCTTACGCGACACTTTGACACTGCTTGATCAAGCGATCATCTACTCCAAAGCACATGTCGATGTGGTGACGGTAACCGATATGTTAGGCCTTGTTGATCCTAAATTTTTAGCCAATCTTTTTGATGCTGTTTTTGCCAAAGATTATGCCAAACTTGTAGAGTTTACAAAGATTTTGGAAGATTATGAGAGTGAGATGGTGGTTGATGAGCTTATCGCGTATCTTAAAGAGAAGATGTACAACCAAGATGCGCTCTTTTCCACTTTGGTACTTGATCGATTTTTTAGAATCCTTAGCGATGCAAAATACCTCTTTAGCATCAACGCCGATGGTTCATTTGTGCTGAGTATGATCTTTTTTAAGATGATCGAAGCACTCAAAATCAAAGAGATCGATCAGATGATCGAGTCGCTTGAGCAACAAATCTCAATACCTGAGATGACGCCACAACAAAAACAGCCTGAAGCGCTGCAAGTTACCCCAGGTCAAAAGGAGGAACAACCACAACAATCGGCTTCTAACAAGATGTTTAAAAAACTGATCGCCAAGATTTCTGACCGCAATTACGATCTTGGAGAATGTTTTAAAAACAATATCACATTTATCTCTTTTGAGAACAACACCCTTACATGGGAGAGTTGCGCCGATGAGGAGTGCAAAAAAAACCTCAAACACGGTTATGGGGTGATCAGGCAATTTGTACGGGAGATTTACGGTTTTGAAACACAAATCAAAGGTTTGCCATGTTCTAAAACTCCATCTCAAAAGCCACAAAACACACAACCACAATCTGCCTCAACGGCAGCAGAGATCGAAACGGGTGGAGGGGCTAGTTGTGTTGCTAACTGTGATGAGCCAAATATTCAAGATGAGATCAATGGCACCGACATCACCAAAGAGCCGATGGTGCAAAAAGCTATAGAGCTTTTTGAAGCAAAAAAAGTAACAATTCAATCGAAAATATAATAATTACAAATTGCTAGAATATGGTAAAGATTTAATATAGTCTTCCATAAATTGCCAATGCGGTTGACCATTTTCATCGATTGGTAGCGCTATAGTTTCACTCTGTAATCTTTTTAGTCTTACCTGTCTACCGTAGTTGTACCTTATCGAGATATTTTGCAAGATTGTTGCTATGAAAATTGAAACATATTGATTTTCATACTGTTGGTATTTATCTTTTAAAACCAATGTGTGTACATTATCATCGCTAAAATATTTATACCCATGATAAAAAACATTACTCAGCATATCAATAGTGATTTTATTCTCAAATACCCTTTTTTTCCCTTTAAAACTATCGTAATCTATAAAATTTGATATACCATTACTCAAAGAGGTAGATGTTAACAATGGAATCTTACCAATCTCTCTTTCATTTTTATTTAATCTTTCACCCTTAAAAATATCAAACACTCCTTTTTCTCCTGTTAAATCAAAATATGCAAACTCTATCGAATGTATATTTATATCTTTGTTTCTAATAGCATCTTTTTGTATAGTATCTCTATATTTCAACAAAAAAAGGTTACCAACATAACTAAAAATAAATTTCTCGAAATCATTTTTTTGAGTTTTGGTGTAGTCAACAGTTATATAAGCTTCTGCTATCCATTCATCCTTATAGCTGATCATTTTTTTTATGCTATGCCCAACAACCTCATCTTTATTTCTGTAGTTCTCTATCCAAAATTCTCTAATCTCTTTAAATTTATTAAAAATATCAACTCTACCAATATTTTTAACTTTTGAAAAACCATCATTATTCCAAATGGCAAAATAAGTCTTATAGTTTTTTGGATGTTTCTCTTTTGCTCTTAAAACTATAATGCAAGTAGCTACACTAACTTTTGAGTTATAAAAAAGTTCATTTGGCATTGAAAAAACAGCTTCAAGAGTATGATTATGAATAATTTTTTCTTTTAAGCTCAAACCTTCTCCGCTATCTGCCAGAAGACAACTAGTAGGTATAATTGCTACACAATATGCACCCTTTTCCAATCGTTCAAGATTGTTCAAAACAAACTCCAACTCTTCTATATCATCTTTTTTTACCTTATATGGAGGGTTTAAAAAGCCGACATTTGGCTTAAATGTTTCAATTTTATCAATCACCTCCTGGGTGAAACAACTACCTTTTATAAGGGTACTTCTTCCATCTCCATGAATATACATATTTGAACAAACCAATGAATATATATCATGTTGTAATTCTACACCAATAATTTGCTTAGATTTAATAGCTAATTCTTTCTCTGCATCACCATTTGCATCTCTAATCATCTTTTGCATGGCAGAGATCAAAAATCCACCCGTACCCGTGCAAGTATCAAGAACAATACTATCTTTATTGATATGAGCAATTTCACAAAAAAGTTGTGTAATATGTGGTGGGGTTAAAACTATCCCCAGCCCTTTGTCATTATTGGCATATCGTAAGAACTCTATGTAGAATTGCCCCAATGTATCAAAATATTTATATGTTTTTATAAAATTATTAATCTTGTCATCTATTTCATCAATTATCTCTCTTAATTTATTTTCCTTAACTGATAAAATAGTATGATTTTCTAAAAAAGCGTATGAAGATATAATATTGCTAATATGTTCATTTTGTACTTGCGTTATTTTTTCTTCTATAGTTGCTATAAGATATTTTGCTAAAGATTTTGGACTTTTTAACCTATATGAACTACAAAATGCTTTATCTGTCAATGCTATTAAAGTTCCACTAATGAGTAAGCTCCTCTCACTTTCTTTAACTTTTAAAGTATGAAGCTTATCATTTAAAGTCTTTGAATATTTTAGTAACTCTTGGAAGTCTTGATTAAACTTTCTCTCATCTTTTTGATAACCATTTTCATATTCTGATAAGGTCAAAAATAGATCATCACGAAAAACGGCCTGTGCTTCTTTTGTATTTTTAAGTTGTAAATAATGGGATATTTTTAATCTCTTTGGATCCTCTCCACTAACTGCTATTGCTAAAACATCATACTCTTTTGATAAAAAAGAGCTATACAATAAAACACCATCCACAGCATAATCTTTATATCTATCCAAAGTATCTGATTTATGTTTTTTTCTATCAGCTTTGCACTCAATCACAATAATTAAATTTGGATTTTCTTTATACTGAATGATAAAGTCAGGGTAACCCTTGCCGTTGCCACTTTTTGAGGCATTTTTTAATAATTTGTCAATTTTTTTGTTTGTTGTCGATTGTTTTTCAATCGTAACTTTCTTGTCTTTATAGAGTTTATTGGTTCGAAAAAAATCCCTCACAATATCATCAGTTATAGTTTCATTTGCCATCTTAAAATCCTTCTGTTTAGCACTCAAGTTCTAATACATTTTATACAGGAGGACTCATTGTAGCATATAAAATATATTATTTGCAAAATATTACAATGTGTCATATTTATCTCCTCTTCTCAAATCGCTTGATAACAAGGGTATTGATCATAGGTGATGCTTAACAACATATCTTGTAACCAACCCCGCGAACCGTTTGAATATACTCTTTTGTTTTATCGGGATCAATCTTCTCTTTGAGTCTGTTGATGGCGACATTGACCGTTTTGTACTGGTAACTCTGTGTATCGTGCCATACATTTTCCAAGAGATAATCGCGATCCAAAACACTGTTTTTATTGGCAACAAACTCCCACAGCAGATCAAATTCTAGTTTTGTAACATCTATAACTTTACCATTAACTTTGAGCTCTCTGGTCTCTTTGTCTAGTACGATATCACGATGGGAGAGTTTGGCTTGGGAGAGTTTTTTTGAAGTTCGTCTCAAAACTGCCTGCACACGCACAAGCAGCTCTTGCATGTTAAAAGGTTTGGTGATGTAGTCATCCCCACCGCGATCAAACCCCTCTAAGATATCTTCATCTTTATCTTTGGCACTTAAAAAGATCACCGGCAAATCAAAACCATCCTCGCGAAGCTCTTTGACAAACTCGCTCCCCTCAACACCCGGCAGGTTTCTATCCATAATGAGCAGATCAACATCCTCCTCTTCAAGCAGTTGCACCACCCCTTTGGTGTTTAAAAAACCGATCGTCTCATGCCCCTTTTTGCCCAAAGTGTACTCTAAAAGCTCTAAAAGATCCTCCTCATCCTCAACAATTACAATGGTTGCCGACATCGTTACTCCTCTATCCAAGCCTCTGTTTTAATGATTCGCTCATCATCAAAAACTTTGAGTTTTAAACCACTTTTTGCTTTGCCATCTTCGATCTCGATCACTGCCATTTGCAAAATCTTTTTACACTTTTTAGGGATATCAAAATGCCCCTTAAGCCCTGTGAGAAATTGATTGAGAGGCTGTTTTGCATCCATCCCGATCACATTATCACGACACCCGCTCAGCCCCATATCAGTTAGATATGCGGTGCCTTTTGTGATCTGAAAATCATCACTGCCTACATGGGTATGTGTGCCGATGATGCCACTCACTTTGCCTTGCAAAAGCATCAACATCGCTCTTTTTTCACTTGTAGCTTCTGCATGAAAATCAATAAAGATATTCTTCACGCCCTTTAGATGTAACGACTCCACCAAAGAGGATGCACACCGAAATACATTGTCAACATAAGGCATCCCATAATGCCCCATCAGATTAACAACCGCCAAAGATTCTGCACCAACTTCAAAGATCTTATACCCCTCGCCCGGCACGCCCTCAGGGTAGTTCGCAGGGCGAAGCAGATTGTGGGAGTCTAAAAGTGGAACAATCTCTTTTTTATCCCAAGTATGATTGCCACCCGTCATCACATCGATCCCGTAGCTAAAAAGCTCATTGCAGTTTTTAGGTGTCAATCCAAAACCGTGTGAAGCGTTTTCGTAATTGGCTATGACAAAATCTATACCGTAGTGTTCTTTGAGGTGAGACAGATGCTTTTTGATCATCTCACGACCCGGTCTGCCCACTATGTCACCGATAAATGCTATTTTCAAACTTTTACTACCTTTATTTTACAATTGAAGATCGATCTTCCCTTTGGCGTAGTTATGCACTAACGCTTGATCAAGGTTTTGATAACCGATCCCCAACTCTTTTGATTTTGATTTAATCACCGCCAAATCACTCACACTAAATCTAATGGCTGTCTGTTTTTTCTCTTTAAAAGATTTTGCATAGTTTTTATACATCCGCATCTCTTTATCTTCAAAAGGTTTATCGACAAATCCATCAGATTCTATCTCCTCTAAAAACTCCAACTCTTCATTGTCTAAGATCACATCATCTTTCATTATATTCTTTATGAATAAGAATATCATAATTAATGCCTTTAAAAATCTTTTCTATATAGCCACTATCATCCATAAATACAAGATTAAAAAATAAATCGCATTGCTTAATATTTAAATCTTTTATGGGCGACCAAACGATATCTTTTTTTGATGTATTTGAAACAATAAACGAGTGTAATTTTATATCACTATCCCACTTTTTTTCTAGCTCTTTTATGTAGTATGGTGCATCACAGACTTTCCACTTTGTCTCTGCATTTCTAATCCCTTTTGGATCACAAAAAATTATATGTTGTTGAATATCATCATTATCAAGCTTTTGCATGTACCAAAGTATAAAATCTGGATAAAATACTCCACTATCATCATCGGCTATTAGTCCAATATTCCCTTTTGATTTGTTTCTTAAAATGGTTACATCTAATTGATGCTCACTAATATACTTTTGCAAATCACACACAAATTTAAATTCATCTGGATTAAGCCTATCTGGAGATATTTTAACCTCCTCTATATCTTCAAAATATCCAATGTCTGAATCTAATATGTTTTTATAGTTTTGCGTATAGCCTCTATCTAAACACTTTTGATAAGTCTCATATACTTTTTGAGTACTTGCATGTGGGTCAAGTGCCAAAGGTTGATAGTAGTGATTAAACACTTTATCTATAAATATTTTAAAGTTATCTCTACTTTCTAACCTATCGCTTACCTTTTTAGCATCGGCACTTTTATCTAAAACAAATTTTATATCATATCTGTCTATATAGTCATCACTTGTTATTGTTTGATCATATTTATAGTTTTGCTTATTTTCATTATAGATGATTTTATTTTTGATTTTGGAGATTAAAATATTGACAGCTTTGATGGTGATCTTTTGAAACTGCAAAGGGGTTTTTATCTCGCCATCATACTTAATAATAATATTTTTAGAAATCAACAAATCAATAATAAATTCTATACTTAAACCTGCTATATTAATGCTATTTTGCTCTTGTTTTTTGTAAATAAGTTTTTGTATGTATGCTCTATCAACAAAACTCTCAAGCCAACCAATATCTTTAAAATCAACCGTTTTTTCTTGCTTAATACTCAAGTCAATAGTTATTGGTAAATCTATAATTGTATTATTTTTTATCGATTCAACTTCATAAGAGATATTCAACTTAGCATCATTAACAATTAAAGCCTCAACTTTTATAATGCCTTGTATCTTATCGACAGATTTATCGATATAAAATATAGGCAAGGATTTTTCTTTATAGTCTTGCGAAACTTCTACGCCTTTTGAAAATACAATACTCTTTTTGTAAATATCGGTATCTTGTTCGACAAATTTACTAAGATAGGTGCTTCTTAGGCTATAGATAAAAAGGGTTTCAAGGTATTTTAACAGCTCATATTTTTCTTCTTTAAGGTTGTTATCCTTTGAGTGTGACAAAAATTCACTTTTTGACTCATTCTCTTTTACATAGCGTCTCTCACTTCTCTTGCCATCATCATTTAATCCTCTAAGCCTCACTCCTCTACCAAACATCTGTATAATAGTCGGACCACTCCCTGTCCCAAAGTTTATGAGACAAATTTGACTCACTCTAAAACTATTCCAACCGGCACTAAACTTTCTACTACCAATTAGAATATTTATAGGACTACTCTCATAATCTATATTTTTAAAAAGATAATTTTCATTTGTAAATTTAATATTTTTAGTGATAATTTTACTATCAGCAATAAGTTTTTGAATATTATTATTTTCCAAAAACTTTTTTATGTTTCCAACCGTAATAAGTCCAAAAGGAAGTGCATCTTCTCCAAAGCTCATCAAAAGCTCACCATTATTTGAGCTATTTTGAAGTAAATGAAGCACCCCTTTATTTTCATTAAAAATAGCTATATATTTATCTATCGTTGCACTATCAAGATTTGCCAAATAGTCTATAATTTTAGAGATATCACTATTTTCTTCATTATTTGCACTACTTTCTTTGCTCGCTGATACTGTATTCCCAGCCATCACAAGAAGTGGTCTATTTGGAAAAGGTTTTCCTCTATTAAGCATTTTATTTGAGTTATAATCATTAAAAGATTTTAATTTTTGATTAAATGCTTCAAGATTAGCATCAAGGTTTCTTTTTATATCTTTATTTTCGTCTTCTGCTATTTCATCCTTTTTTATCACATCAAATTTAAAATCTTTCCCGTATCTATCGTTATAAAATTTTCCATAGTCATACTCATAAATAATTCTATTTGCATACTCCTCTATCTGTTTCTTATCTGTTAGATCATAAAAGGTAGCACTATACTCAAACATAAAACTGTTTGAGATGTTTTTTGTTAATTCATTTCGTATGTTTACAAAAGCACCTTGACCACTTTTATCGTTTCCTAATCCAATATGAGCTTCATCTACAAGTAGTAGTCTATATTGACTCTCTCCTACGATCTCGTGAGATTCATTTTTGTATCGCTCAATCAGCCCTTGCGTTGTCTCTATCTTATAACTAAATTTAAAATCTTTAAAAAACTCATGAGCAAAAAACTCACTCATTTCATTGCGCAGTTGCCCTATAAGCTCTTTGAGTGGTGAAGTGATTATCACTTCTATCTCACTTGGATTTTTATCTCTTAGATACTCAAAATAGTCTATGATATTGGCTTTCATAATGATAGTTTTACCACTACCTGTTGCCATCCAATAAGTTAGCTTGTTGTTTTGATTACCATTTAAAAGATATTTTTTTTCAAAATAGTATTTGGTAAAGTAAAGTGCTAGTCTTTGATAATATCTAAGACTTACTCTAAGTTTATCTTCCATATCATCAAAATCATACTCAATACCTTTTGATGAGTATTCACTAAACTTATACCCACTTTCAATATCTTCTATAAACTCATTATCAGGATTTTGTATAGTTTGATAAAGGCTATCATCTAAACTATCGCAAATATCTCTAAAAAGAACTAAATCACTACTTTTCATCTACTTGCCTTTAAAAGTTTCGGCTAATATCTGCTCGGTTTGTGGGATATTGAGGTTTGTATAGATTTTGGCATAGTTATCTTTTAGAGTTTTAACTTTTACTTCAATTTTTTCTTTGTTACTCCCTAATAATACTAAACACTCTTTTTCATACTTATCTATAACTTCTGCTTCTAAAATATCTTCATTAAGATTTATAGTTCTAAGCTCTAAGCCCTCATGAAAAATAAGTGAGCTAAATATATCAAATCTGTTATTTTCATCAAGTGGATTTTTTAGTTCATTCTCCATTCTAAAATTGATTTGGTTTTTATCCGGCTCATAGATGTAGCCAAAAGATACTTTTGAGTAATCATCATTGTCTATTACTTCAAGGTTATCTATAATGTCATCGTATTGTTCAAGTTCTATATACTGAAATATCCCACTATATCCATCTTTATTTTGTGCTTTTCCGTCTTTCCACTCACTTGAAAAATTTACCTTTTTTACTCTTGGTAAAACAATACTATCAAAATAATCATTCATCTCTACAAGAATAAACTTTCTCTGAATATCTTCTTTCTGATTCATCTTAATAACAGCATCAGCAGTTGTTCCGCTTCCACCAAAAAAATCTAATATAATTGACATTTCTCCATTCGTTTCTTGAAAACTTATTAAATAAGATATTAATTCTTGGGGTTTTGGATTAGTAAAAATTGACTCATTAAACAGATTTTTTAAATAATCTTCAGCATCTTCATTTTTTGCTATATTTAAATCTAAAATTGCATTTGGAGTTTTTTCTTTTAATTCGTCTTCTAAAACATGTCTTCTTAATCCATTATTTTTTGTTATATAAACTAATTTTTTATCAAAATAGTCTTGAGAAACTCGAAAATTAGCTTCAAGAGTAGTGTTGTTCAATGTTTTATAGTTAACAATTTGTATATCATCTAAAATTTTAAATTCAAAACTTTTTACTTTATAAATTCCTTTTTTAAGAACTCCTTCTTTTAAAGATCTAACTTCACTACCTTTCTTTAACACTCTTTGAGAAATACTGTTTTGTAAATTTATTACAGGTCTTGTATTTTCGGTGGATTCGCTCCCAATGAATCCTTTTATGGCATCTTGTTTTTTTATTGAAGCAATTACATACTCCATATCATTTGCAATAAACTTATTTAATCTTGCAGCCTTTCTATTCCTTTTTCGTATATAGTTAAATGTTTTATCAAAAAAGTATTTATTTAAAATGTTTAAATCGTTTATTTCCTTATCATCAATACTCGTAAATATAACCCCATCTTCCCTCATCAACCTCTTAGCCACTTCCAACCTATCATTCATCATACTAAGCCATGAGGCACTCTTAAAGTTATCTTTATAAACAAATCCATCATTTCCTGTGTTGTATGGTGGGTCTATGTAAACACACTTGATTTTCCCATCGCCTTTTTTATCGGTATATTTTGGCTCAAGAAATTTTAGTGCTTGATAGTTTTCACTCTTTATAAGTAGCCCTGAAATCTCTTTTTCTATATCTTCAAATTGAGATAACACTTGATACTTAAAGGTATCATCAAAATACTTTGTATCTACTGGATAACTATTTTTTTGAAGTTCTTCAATCTTTGGTTTTATATTTGGTTTAGTTATTCCCAAATTTTCCCATTCATCTAATTGATCTCTATTTTTTAACACCAACTCTAAAAGATTTGCATCTTCAATCTTGTTTGAGCTTATGATATAGTTTGAAGATTTAACCATCTTCCTTTTTTCCCAGATATACTTTTGAAACTCCTCTATACTAGATAATAGTTCAATAAAAATATTTGCTTGATTTTTAAACACTCTTGCAAATGTAGCAGTCCTTTGGGCACTCTCGTTCATACGAAGTATCGCATCTGTATCTGCAAAGATGTAGTTTTTGATAAACTTATCAAGCTCCACACTCAAAAATCGTTTGAGATTTTTATGGATAAAATAATCGCTATCAACACCTGCGTAAAATAGGTTTATTCCCCTATCAAGCCTATAAAAGAAATTAAGTAAACCATCTTTTTCATAGAGTTTTTCATAATCGACCTTATCCTCCAAATCAAACTTTGCCTTTTTACCAAGCCCTAAAAGTTCTTTAGCAGTTGTTTTCGTATATATTTTTGAAACATAATCTTTTTTGCCTATCATCAATTTTGAAACTTTTGATTTTAACTGCGTCTTATCCTCTTCACCGCTCAACTCACTTTTAAATATATTTTTATCTTTACTAAAAAGATATTTAACAAAAGTCTCATCTTCAATCAACTCTCTAAATTTGCTTAGGAGTTTTTGTTGATTTTTATCCATTAGTGAAGTTTGTATGTTTTTGTTTTCAAAAGGCACACTTTCAAAATACTCTCTTATCTTTTTGTCAGCATATATTGCGTTGTAATCTAACGCTTCAATACCCTCTTCTATCACACTTAACATTGCTAAATAGATCGTATGCTTAGGTGTTGCATAGTCAGAAATATTAAAACTTAAAGTAATAACATTATCCTCCTTTTTAATAGAGACTAATCTATACTGTTTTACTTTTTTGTCATCCTTTATATCTTCATCTTTTTCAATAATATTGGTATTTATAGTATAGTTTTTATTTTTATATTCAAGATTTAGTGTAACACTATTTAAAAACTTATTTGATTTAATATAGTAGCTATCTTTTGTTTTCCAAGTAAAAAGTGTCTCTTCACCTTTGTAATCAACACTATGTGACACTTCACAAGTATTTTTAGACTCTGGAGTATTTAAATACTCTTCATACACATACGGAATCGAATAGATTCTAAAGCTTCTTGGTGTATAGCCAAAATCCCCTTTTTCATAATAAAGGTTAAAAAATTGATAAAGATACTCATACACTTTTGTAGAATCATATTTCTCTTCACTTGTTATAGCTTTTAGTTTTTGCATCAACTCATCAATATCACCGTTACCATACTGCTCAATTAATTCTTTTAACTTTTCTGTATTTTCTATAACAATATCTTTAGCTTTTTTAGGTGGAATATACTCTAAAATCTCATTTTTTAATTCATTAAACTTCTCTTCTTGATCGCTTGACAACTCTTTTTCTATATTTTGAACTATTGCTTCAAGCTTTTCTTTGATAAACTCTTCTTTTTGTCTAAAAATCTTATAGATACCAAAATTTAGCTCACTCTTGTTGAACCAAAAAATATCATTCAGAATAAATTCTTTAAATTGTTGTTGAAAGTCTTTCATAGCTGCTACTTTCCTTTGTTTCTTAGATAATAAAGTGTTGCTTTAATGATATCATCATCGTCTTTAGAATCAGACTTGATCCTCTCTTTTGCATCGTTTTGGTAGGTGAATGTGATGTTTTGAGCGTAGTTGCTAATCGTTTTGATCTTTTTCTCAAGCGCTAAGAGTTTGATCACCATCAGCTCGATAAACTGCTTTGTTGGGGTATCTAACTCACCAAAACGGTCAATTAGCTCCTCTTCGATCTCATAGATCTCAACACCTTGTTCACACTGGGAAAGGCGTCGGTAGATATCAAGTCTTAGTCTATCCTCAGCCACCACATCTTCAGAGATATATGCAGAGATGGTAAGTTTGATATCGACTTTGAGTTTCAGATCCTCACGGGTGTTGCTAAGCTCCTTGATCGCATCTTCAAGCATCCGCAGATAAAGGGAATAACCGATATTTTTAATATGACCACTTTGTGCATCCCCCACAAGGTTTCCACCACCTCTTATCTCAAGGTCGTGGTGTGCCAACACGCTACCACTTCCCAAAAAGGAGTTAGACTCCAGTGCCAAAAGCCGTTTTTTTGCCTCGTCGGTCAAACTCTCTTTGTTTTGAACGATAAAATAGGCAAACCCCTCAACATTGCCTCGCCCAACACGACCACGAAGCTGGTGCAGATCCGCAATACCAAAACGATCCGCTCCATCAACAATGATGGTGTTAACCTTGGGCATATGTATACCACTCTCGATGATGCTTGTAGCTATCATTATATCGTACTCACCCGCTTCAAACTTCAACAACTCTTTTTCGGTTGCAACTGCCGAAATCTTTGAGTGCAACATCACCACACGAAGCTCAGGCAGAAGCGCTTTGATCTCACCGAGTTTAATCGGCATGTGATCGATCGAGTTATGCACATAAAACACCTGCCCACCGCGTCGCAGCTCCCTTAAAATCACCTCTTTAATCAGCTTCTCTTCATACTCCTTCACAAAGGTTCGCACACCAAGACGCTCACTTGGAGGGGTTAAAAGCTGACTCATTGTTTTAATCGAGCTGAGCGCTTGGTTGAGACTTCTTGGGATCGGTGTAGCTGACATCAAGAGTATATGGACATTATGGTACAATTCTTTGATCTTCTCTTTTTGCTTCACACCAAATTTATGCTCCTCATCCACAATCACCACACCGAGGTTTTTAAACTCCAAACCAAAGAGTGCGTGGGTTCCCACAACACAATCAATCTCACCATTTGCTAACGCTTTTATGATGCTGTTTTTCTCTTTGGTGCTGACAAAACGATCAAGCTTTGCATAGCGGATCCCCATCCCTCGAAATCGCTCATCGAGACTGCGAAAATGTTGCGCACTTAGCAGTGTTGTTGGAACGATAAAGGCTGATTGATAACCCGATTTGTATGCAGCAAAAATGGTGTTAAGGGCAACCTCTGTTTTTCCAAAACCAACATCCCCACTTAAAAGCCTGTCCATGATGTGCCCGCTTGAGAGCTCTGCGATGATCTCATCAACCGCTGTTTTTTGATCATCGGTGTACTCAAATCCGCTGAGGTTTTGAAACTCTTGGAGTGTTTTTTTATCGATGGTGATCTTTGGTGCTTTGATGAGTGCACGCGCCGCTGCGGTGTTAACGATCTGTCCCGCAATCTCAAGAAGTCGCTTGCGCACTTTCTCTTTAAGCTTACCAAAACTCCCCTTACCAAGTCGATCAAGTACCGGCACACTCCCACTACTTGCGATATAGCGGTCGATATAATCCAGATTCTCCACCGGCAAAAGGATCTTGTCATCCCCCACATAGCGAATCACAAGAAAATCTTTGACACCCCCTAAGATCTGCGCTTGTTCAATCTTCTCAAAAATCCCAACCCCATAATCCTCATGCACCACATAATCACCCGCTTTGAGATCATCTAAGAGGATCGAGCTTTTACGGCGTCTGCGTTTTTTCTCAGGTTTGTTCAACGAGATAATCACCTCATCGGGTGTGATGATGTTAAGGATATAAGGAGCCTGCACCACTTCAATATTATCTGTCTCATAGATGCCGGCTTGTTTTACCGTAGCACTATTTGCAGCGATAAGGGTGATCTTTTTATCTTGATGCACCTTCAGCAGTTGCATTGCATCGACAACAACAAGCTCTTTGATGGCATCATTTTCTTCAAGCTCTGATAGATCAAAAGCATCTCTTGGAATGATAGGGTTATTAATACCGTAAGCATCTTTGAGCAGATCATCAAGGTTACGACTGAGATATGCCGCTTTTCCCTCTAAAAAGTTATGTGCCATATCCTCAAGGTGCCAAAATCCCAAAGAGGCGATATCTTTGCTCAAAGCATCATACTCACTATTTTTTACCTTGGTATCAAGCAGATCATACCCATTGGCATCCAAAGCAAAAAAAGCACTTGTAATCTCTACACTTTCAAGTTCATCACCAATGGTTCTTTGCGTATCAGCATCAAACTCTTTAATCTGCTCTATCTCGGTATCAAAAAGTGAGATCCGCACAGGGTTTTGATTGCCGGGGACAAAGATATCTAAAATATCGCCGCGATGAGAGATCTCCCCTGCAACCTGCACAATATCGACAAAAGTGTACCCCCAATGCAACATCCTGTTTTTAAAATCTTGCAGATCGATCTGGGCACCAAACTCCAAACTCAAAAAGTTAAGCAACTCCTCTTTGGGTAAAGGAAACAACAGAGTTTTGAGCGGTGCAATAACAAGTGGTTTTTTATCTGCTTGATAATAGCGCCTCAAAGCAAGTAAAAGCTGATGTAATTCCTCTTTGTAGGAGCGCAGATCATCCCCGCGAGCCGGGCGAAAATCGGGAAATAACAGCACATCTTTTTGAAAAAAGTGCGCCACGGCTGCAAGCTCTTTTGCCTCGTTGCTATCTTCACAAATGAGAATATCAAGCGATTTACCAGAGTTTTTAAAATGGTTATAAAGTTGAGCTTGAGACATTTAGTCCTTTTTCACTTTCTGTGGAGTATTCTTGATAGTAGAGTTACCCTCAAAGATCCCTTTTGATTCTATAATAAGTTCATTGGAGTTGATCTCACCATTGACATGCCCTGCTGCTTTGATCACAACATTATTGGCATCTATTATACCATCAACAAACCCTTGAACAATCAACTGCTCTGCTACAACTGTACCTTTTACATGCCCGTTTTTACCAATGTTGACCTCTTTTGAAGAGTTGATTGTTCCCTCCATCTCACCATCAATATAAAGGTTGCATGTAAGATCAAGATCCCCTTTTATCTTTGCGCCAGCCGTGATGATGGCGGTGTTAGAGTCGGTTGTAGTGTTACTCGCGATGTTGCTGTTATTAAAGATTGCCATGGTACTTTTTTCTCCTTTTGAAATATTTCGTCATAATTTTTCTGTGTCCATTTTACAAAATAGTACGGGTTAAGCGCTCGGTGAATAAAACGAATTTCATAATGTAAATGGGGACCACTACTCAATCCGGTATTACCGGTGTAGCCTATGAGTTGCCCTTTTTTGACAAATTGGCCAGATTTTATCACAATTTTGTTTAAATGACCGTAGTAAGATTTAAAGCCATATACATGTTCTAAAATAATCAACTTACCAAAGCCACTTCTTTTATGATACCCTGCCCACTCAACAAGAGCATCTGCCGTTGCATAAATAGGTGTATGCAGCTTTGCTTTTAAATCTACCCCTTTATGAAACTCTCTTGTACCAAGTTTTGGGTGGATACGGTATCCAAATTTACTTGTGATTCCACGATACTCTACAGGTGAGCCGCTGGGGATAAGTTGCATTAAAGTTGCTCTTTGGGATGAACTCATCTTAGCAATATTCACACGCGTCTGCAAACTCTCGTCACTAATAGGTTTCAGACCAATCATCTGCTCAATCTCACTCAGTGAATCGGAAAGTTGCGCAAGCTCTTTCTTTTTAGATTCCAAAGAGGTCTCTGTTTGTTTCATATCGCCAAGTAATTTTTCATTTTGATGCTGTAATGCCGTGTATGCTTTTTCTATATTCTGTTTTTTTTGTTGAACCTTCTCAATCGAATCGTTAAGATACAAAATAGCACCCACGGCGATGATGATCATTGAAACTATAAAAATAGAAAAATAATAGACCACTTTTTTAATAAACTTATGCAGGTTAAATTGCCTGACACCGTTGTCATCATGGATGGTAATAGTAAAATGCTTATCCATTAAACCCCTTTAAAAATGTTGCAACAACACTAAAAGAACCAAAAACAAGGTACTCTTCGTTCGGCGCTATTTTATCAAATTTTCTATATGAAAGCAAAAGCGACTCAGCGACTCTCTCGATCTCGTTTTGTTCCGCAATTCTTGGATCATCCACCTCGATAATCTGTAACTCTTTGATAATTGGTTGCAGTATCTTCAGTATAGAGGCATAATCTTTATCTTTATAACTGTTATATACAACTACATATTTTTTAGGTGACAATGCCTTGGAGATCGAGTGAGCTGCCAAGGCGTTATGTCCTACATCGACAATGACATTGTCGGCAACTTTACTCATCCTTCCAAACAACCTTGCTTCGATACACCCTTTTGGATCACACATAAAACCCAACAATTTGGCTGCTGCCATGCTTGTTAGGAGATTATCTCTGAGATATTGTGGGATTTGGCAGGCAACTTTTTTGATATAGTGTTGCTCTTCTTGGTTTAAAATATCATCTACACTATGAAGCACAGCCTCTTTTCTTTGTACAATCTCCTTGGCAATACCATAAACACTCTCATGTTTTTGCTTGGCAATAATCGCCTCTTTTTTAATAGCGTTTAGTTTTGTTGTTGCGATCGCTTCAATCGAGTCTCCTAAAAACGCTTCGTGATCCATATCGATAGGTGTCACTACCGTTAAGATATTTTCAAAAACCACCGTCGCATCATACTCTCCGCCAAGGCCTGCTTCTAAAACGACATACTCACACGCTTCAAAAGCGAGCATCGCAAGGAGTGTTGTATACTCAAAATAGCTAAGTGATGCAATAAACTCTTGTGGCAATATCTCTTGCAACCTCTCATGCTTTGCTTCAAGCACTGCATCTTCGATATCTTTACCATCTATCCAGATCCGCTCATTCAAGCACATAATATGTGGCGATGTATAATGTCCAACCGTCACTCCCGAAAGACGCAGAGCTTGTGCTAAGAACCGCCCCGTTGTTCCTTTAGCATTAGTACCTATCATCTGGATTATTTTAGGAATCTTCAACTTCTCTTTGATCGACGCATAGGCTCGAGGCATCCGTGTGTAGTCAATCTCTTTGTAATAGAGTGGTTTTTGGTTTAAAAAATCTTCTAACATCAATACTTCTCTTGTAGATAATATTCTATAGTGTAGCGCATATCTTCATCAAGTGTTGGCAACGAAAGCATCCATCTTAGATACTGCGGATCGTGTATCGCTATCTCCTCAACATACCTTTTTGCATATTTTCCAAACCCTATTTTTTGCAGTAAAACCGGCTCAAAACTCAGCTTTAACATTGTCTGCTCATCACACAACTCTAGCAAATATTCATAAAGAGACTGCAATACGTAAACATCTTTACTCGGGTTATAACAGATCTCTTTTTGCAAATCAAGAGCAAGCTCATAACGCAAATAACTCAAGTCATACCTTGCAATCTCTTGAATTTGATGTTTGGTTACCCTTTTGGTATCGATCACTCCAGCCTGAACCCTTATCTGATATCTCTCAAGCAGTTTTTGCAATAGCTCATAATCATGTACAACTAAAATATCCTCTACACATAACCCTTCGAGAAGTTTGTAGGCTGAAGTTTTGGTAAACTCTTTTTGATTTTTAAGCATGAGGTTGCTTATATGGTGTTGCGCGGAGACCTCTGGAGCGATCTTCTTTGTGCTTTTTACAAACTCACTCGAGAAGTTCCCATCAACCAAAAAGCTTACCAAACAGAAGGTATCTTCAGGTTCAAAGCCGGTTGTTTTGTACTCCAAAAAAACTAACATCGCACAACCCATACAAGCCAAAGCTCAAGATAAAACATTTGCATCTTTAAAAAGTCTCAAGCATAATGTGGTAATGTTCCAGCGTCATAAAACTTTTCTCAAACCTGTAGCGTATGATAAACTCCACAACCTTGTCTTTAAAAGCCGGCTCAACATTTTCCGCGCGCCCAAAATACCCTAGTGAAATGTTTTTCGTTTTCACTTTTGCCTCTTTATCGTAAGAGATCGCCAAAATCTGCAAATACCTTCCCTCTTTAATCGCACCCAGATCTTCAGCCTGCAAAGATGCACCCGATAGATTGATCGCTTTAAACAAAAAAAGATCCTCAAAACTTTGCACTTTTTGATCGATCCCGATCTCTTTGTAAAGCTCTTTGAGTCGCTCTTTATTCTCTTTGCGAGCAAGTTCATAGTTAGAGATAGCGATCTTATCAGTAAGGTTTTTTAATCTGTCTAATGCTGAACTCATACATCTTCCTTTGGGGGAATTATACTATAGAATTAATCTAATTTAGTTATAATTACTGTACTAATAATCGTAACAAAAGAGCACCATGGACTATCTTAAGATTCAAGGCACTCCAAGCCTTAGTGGAACTATCAAAATCTCAGGGGCAAAAAACGCCTCTTTACCCCTTATCGCAATGTGTATCTTGGCAAAAAACAAAGTCAAGATCAACAACCTTCCGGATGTTGTCGATATTAAAACACTGCTCAAACTTTTAAGCAACTTGGGAAGTGAATGCAGTTTTGGTGTAAACGAGGTGGTGATCGACACATCGATGATGCACGAAACAAAAGCAACTTATGAAATCGTTAAAACGATGCGCGCTTCAATCTTGGTACTATGTCCCATCTTGGCGAGATTTGGACACTGTGAGGTTTCACTTCCCGGTGGATGCGCCATAGGGCAGCGCCCAATCGATCTGCACTTAAAAGCGCTTGAGAAGATGGGTGCTGTTATTGAGATCAAAGCGGGTTATGTTGAAGCAAAAGCACCTAAGGGGCTGAAGGGGTGTGAGATCATCTTTGATAAAATCACCGTCACAGGAACAGCCAACATCGTCATGGCAGCAGCACTTGCAGATGGAGTTACCACAATCGTTAATGCCGCCAGAGAGCCTGAAGTGGTACAACTATGCGAGATTCTTAACGACAGTGGTATTACCATTGAGGGGATCGGCACCGCAGTTTTAAAAATCCAAGGCAATGGCGGCAAACTTATAGATATTCAACCATTCTCCATTATCCCTGATCGTATCGAAGCTGGAACGTATCTGTGTGCAGGAGCGATCACCAATTCTGAACTTACACTGACCGATGTAGAGCCAAAACACCTTGATGCAGTGCTTGCCAAATTAGAAGAGATGGGTTTTAGCTTTACAACAACAAGCAACACCATAACGATCCACCCAACAGATGAGATCAAACCGGTTAAGATCATCACCCAAGAGTATCCGGCATTTCCTACCGATATGCAAGCACAGTTTATGGCACTCGCCACTCAGGCAAACGGTACATCGGTTATTGAAGAGAGACTCTTTGAAAACCGATTTATGCATGTGAGCGAACTGCAAAGGATGGGAGCGGAGATTTCACTCAACGGTCACATAGCAACAGTTAACGGTAAAACCGAACTTAGTGGAACCGATGTGATGGCAACAGATCTACGCGCATCTTCAGCACTTGTTTTAGCAGGACTTATCGCCAAAGGGGAGACCGATGTACACCGCATCTACCACCTTGATCGCGGGTACGATGCTTTGGAGATGAAGCTCAAAAATGCGGGAGCAAATGTACAACGACTCAAAGAGTAGAACATCTACTCCTCGAAGATCACCATCTCGTAGATAGATTTTTTCGTTACAAGCGCTTTGTCCGGTGCAACAGAACGGTTGTTATTGGCTTTTTGCAACTCATGTCTGAGCTCTGCTATCTCATGCTCCATCGCATCGACACTCTCTTTAAGACGCAAGATAATATCCACCCCCGCAATATTGACACCAAGTTCACGCGTCAAACGCAAGATCATTTTTATCTTATCAACATCTCTTTGAGAATAAAGCCTTATCCTTCCATCGGAGCGTGACGGACAAATCAGATTCTCTCTCTCATACTGTCTTAGGGTTTGCGGGTGGATCTCAAGCATCTTCGCAACGATACTGATAAGATATACCGGTTCATCATAATGGTGCATCATCTCCTCCTCTTAAGGCTATTTTGGTAGCTTTTGCTTCATGAACTCTACCAGATCATCATCTAATGTGTCAACATCAGGTAAGACGATGTTAGCTTGCAGATAAAGATCACCCCTTTGTTTTGTTTTTCTGTTCATCGCTCCCATCTCTTTAACGCGGAAACTTTGTCCATTTTTCGTATTTTTCGGTACTTTAAGTTTGATCTCTTTTTCCAATGTTTTCACTGCCACCTTATTACCAAAGAGCGCTGCATAGAGTGGTACGTCAAATGTTTTTATCAGATCATCACCATCTCTTGTATATTCAGGTGAAGGAGCAACCGTAATCTTTAAAAACAGATCCCCCACTCTGCCGTTTTGTGCATGCCCTTTACCTTTGACACGCATCTTCTCACCCGTTTTCACCCCTGCTGGAATCTTGATATCAAAACGATCCCCATTCACACTTACCGAGTGACTTCCACCGAGAATCGAGACATTAAACGGGATCGTTACATTAGTTTCAATATCTAAATTTGGCTCTTGATAGAACCCTCCGCCACCAAAGCCTCCGCCAAACGGATTACCTTGAGCACCACCGCCAAAGCCGCCAAAACCGCCACCACCGGAGAACATCTGGCGTAAAATCTCATCAAGATCAACATTCGCGCCTTGTGATCGACTAAAATCATGGAAATTTTGCCCACCAAACATCTGATCGCCAAAGCGATCATACTGCGCTTTTTTCTCTTTGTCAGAAAGTACTTCATACGCAGCATTGATCTCTTTGAACTTCTCTTCACACTCTGCACCCTTACAGATATCTGGGTGATACTTTCTTGCTAATTTTCTATACGCTTTTTTAATCTCTGCCTCACTAGCATTTTCTGCAATCTCTAATGTATCGTATAATGATTTGCTCATTTGTATATCCTTATGGTAAAACTATTATGTTTTAAGTAGAATTATAGCATATAAGTTGAGTCTATGTCAATCAACCTTAAAGAGATCCTATGCAAGAAAAGGGGATTCAAAAAAGGTTGGAGAGGGTTCACAAAGCACTCGGAGGCAAAGATGCCATTTTAAACGATCGTTTGTTTCAAGACCATTGCCATTTTTGACAACAACTCTTTTTTGCTGCTGTTTTTCTCATCCAAAACTCGTTTCTCTATCCTTCCTAAAACTTTTTTAGCAGACTCAACACACAAGTCGTAGCAAGAGATCGCTTCTTTTGTGCTCAGTCCACACGCCTCTTGAGCAAATTTGAGCATATATTTTTGCGACCACCATTTTTTACTTCCCATCAAATTGAGTGCCAAAATATCATTTTGAATATATGCCGTTGTGCAAACAACATCGTAAGCAGGAGCCAACTTGATAACTTTTATGCCATCATAAAGCAATCCAAAGTTTTTCAAATGTGCATCACCATTTTGTACCAAAATATTGATTACCATCATTTTATAAAACTGCATCAGTGCATCTTTTTTATATGCGGGCGATACAAAAGTTTTGATTGTTTTGACAATCTGTTCATAACTTCCATCATACTTATCATCCCTTTGTTTTGCCTGCAATACACACATATCTTCAAAACCAAGGTAACTACCATCCTCCTTCACATCAAAACGCTTCATCACAAAAAGTTTCTCATCATCAGAGATATAATAATCAGCCACAGGGATATCAGCACCCTTAACAATCTCCATACAATAGTATTCGTTCAGTGCCAATTGCGGATAATCCTCACCCCAAGACTTTACAATATAATCCTCACAACGAAGTGCTGCTTTATCTTCTATACGAGCGAGCACTTTTGGTTGCACACCGCTAAGTGGTGAGCTTAATGCAAATCTTTGTACCAATTCGTCAAAAAGATTTTCCTCTTTGGCATGCAATAATCTATCTATCGTCAAGACCTCTTTTCTCTCTTGACTCTTTCGTTCGTAACTGATACGCCCATAAATCGAAGGGGTCATTAACTGTAGTATTCCAAAATCATCTGTTTGAGTGATCTTGGAAAAATGTTTTTTGATGATAGAGAGCAGATACCCCTCTGGTAGGTGCATCTCAAAAAAAGGGTGCAGTTTTGTATGGATATAATCTTTCGATCGAACCGGCATCGTCAAAGAGATAAAGTGCGCATTTTTATCTGTTTCATAGCTAAAGATATATTCCCCGTTTTCAAATACCAACTTACCTGAGAGCTCCCCATCACAATAAACTTTTAAAAGATTATCCATCTAAAAGCTCCTCAAAAACAGGAAAAGGGGACTTCTCTTTGAGTGTTATCTCAAGTCCAAGATAATCAACTATCTGCAACACTTTTTTCAGCCCAATATCAACACTTTTGCCACGCTCAAAATTACTAATCGTTGCACGAGAGAGATGCAGATCATCTGCGAGTTTTTGCTGGGAAATCTTTTTTTCTTTGCGTATTTTTGCGATGTTTTGCCTAAACTCCATAAATTCCAAAGCGAGACCTTTTTTGTATAAAATATTTGTCATTTTATAGTTTTTGTTTTATTTTGTCAAATATTTTAAACATTTTAGGGAATTAGCAGAGCCAAAAAGCTCTACTTTGGTTAAAAGAGGGAGGGGTTAGTGTAGGAAGTGACGAACCTCTGAGAAGTAAAGGCTCATACTGTGCTCATTGGCAGCTTCGATCACCTCATCGTCACGGATACTGCCACCCGGCTCAATCACATTTTTTACACCTGCTGCAGCAGCTGCATCAATACTGTCACGAAACGGGAAAAATGCTTCAGAAGCTAGTGCACATCCATTCACATCAAGTCCCATCTCTTTAGCTTTTTTGAGTGCGCACTGCGCAGCATCCACACGGCTGGTCATCCCCATACCAACTGCTACCATCGCCGCATCTTTAACATAAACGACACAGTTTGATTTTGTAAGGCTTGCAACTTTGTAAGCAATCTCAAGATCTTTCATCTCCTCTGCAGTTGCTGCGTTTTTACTCACAAGTTTTGCGTTTTTCACCTCATCGTCATTCACCCTATCAGCGTCTTGGTACACAAACCCGCCATCAACATGTTTAAAATCTTTTTTATCGTTTGCAAGTACCAACTTATCCGCACCCATCTCAAAAAGTTTTATACGTTTCTTGCTAGCAAAAACCTCTTGTGCTTCTTCAGTAATACGCCCTGCTATGATCACTTCCAAAAAGATCTCATTCATCTTCTCGGCTAACTCTTTTGTCACGACACCATTAACCGCTACAACACCACCAAACGCTGAGACAGGATCACATTTAAGCGCCTCTGTATAAGCATCGACAAGATCATCTCTTATAGCAAAACCGCAAGGGTTACCATGTTTTGTAATACAAACAGCATTGGCATCACCAAAAGCACTCGCAATCTTTACAGCACCGCTTAGATCGTTGAGGTTATTAAAACTCGCTTCCCCTTTAAGGGTTTTGAAGTTATTGGAAAAATGGTTGTCAAACTCATAGAGCGCTCCCGCTTGGTGTGGGTTCTCACCGTAACGTGTGTCCATCACTTTATTACCCACGATAAACTGTTTCTCGCCAAAACCTTTGTTGAATCGCTCATTCATATAGTTAGCAATCATAGAATCATACGCCGCAGTGTGTTCATAAGCTTTAATCATCAAACCACGACGAAACTCTTTGGTATTTTTTCCATTCTCTATCGCATCGATCACCATATCGTAATCTGCCACATTGGTAACGATCAATACAGCGTCAAAGTTCTTTGCAGCACTTCGCACCATTGCAGGTCCACCAATGTCGATATTTTCTATAATATCTTCAAATTCATCGGTGCGCTCGATCGTCGCTTTAAAAGGGTAAAGATTTACACACACAAGATCGATCGCCTCCACACCAAGCTCTTTTGCCTGATCAAGATGCGACTGCTTGTCACGGCGGTGCAGTATCCCACCATGCACATAAGGGTTCAGTGTCTTGACACGCCCCTCAAAACACTCCGGAAACTTTGTGATCTCATCGATCTCAATCGCATCGACACCACTCTCTTGAAGCAGTTTAAATGTTCCACCCGTTGAGATGATCTCATAACCGTTTTTCACTAACGACTGACAAAACGCTACAACACCTGTTTTGTCACTCACACTTACCAACGCTCTTTTTGCCACAGCATAATCCTCGTAAAAAAAATTGTGTAATTTTACCTTATATTAACTCAAATTGCTAGTTGATTTTGCTGTTCTGTGGACAATTTCAAAAAACAATCCATAGAATAAGCAGTGATAAACAACTTAAGTTTCGTTAAAAAGCCATCGATAGAGGTGGCTTTTATAACATTTCCAAATCTACCAGT
>VCAY01000022.1 GCA_013607635.1 Campylobacterota bacterium | reverse complement strand
CTCGTTGGGAGACCAGTGGATTATTCGTTGATTTTGCTTTTGATTGTTTGTGCTAATTGTGCGCAGTTTTGGATCTGTTGTACTTTTGAAAGGGTATCATCAAGTAAAATATTGATAAAAGCACTGCCGACAATGACACCATCAGCTCCCTTTACTTTCTGCTTTGCTGTTTTTTCATTCACGCCAAAGCCAACATACACAGGGGTTTGTGTAAAGCTTTTGATGGAGGCTAAAAACGGCTGGAGATCTTCTGAGACTCCAGAGCCTGTGATCCCCGTGTAAGCAACCATGTAGATAAATTTTTGTGCATCTGCAACGATTTGTTGAATACGCTCTGGCGAATCTGTAGGAGCAACAAAAGAGATATTTGCCAGATTGTTTTTGGCAAAGAGTTCGCTGTAGGCTTGCGCCTCTTCGTAAGGTAGGTCGGGGATGATAAAGCCGTTAAGCCTCAACTCTTTTGCCTTTGGAAGCAGTGAGTTCATATTTTGTTGATAAAAACTGTTGAAGTATCCCATCCACAAAGTATCTACTTTGGGTGCGACAGCCTCCGTGATTTTTAAAAGGTTTCCAAACTCAAAACCAAGTTCGAGCGCCTTATGATTGGCGTGCTCTATCGATGGACCATCAGCTACAGGATCAGAAAACGGTACGCCAAGTTCGAGTGTATCAACACCATTTTCACCAAGTGTAAGTGCAAGATCGATTGTAAAGTTTTTGTCTGGGTACCCAGAAGTGATATATGCAACTAAGTTTTTCAATTTTGTGTGTCCGTATCGGGAATTTTTAATAAGGAGAATTTGATCTTGGTAAGCTCATTGTCAAGATGAAGATCATCTTGCCACAAGGCGAACATATCGCTGATTGCTAAAAGCCAGTTGATTGTCTCATCATTGACTGGTGGCTCTTTTTGACGTAGTATTTCAAGTTCATTTTCAACAAAGGCAGCTAATTTGTTCATTGGTGCTATTTTGAGGTAGCCTGATGCAGATTTGATGTTATGAAAAACACGGAAAAGCTCATTGATGCTTCTCTTGTAAAACTTTGGTTTTGTGAGATCCATAATCATAATCTCCATACTATCTACCATCATTGCATAGTGATCAAGAAATTCATCAACGATCTCAAAATCAAATCCAGCATCCAAGTCGCTTCGTATGCCCATATACAAATTCTCCTGTTTAGACCTCTTATAAAAGTACAAGTAAATAAAGAAACAATCATCTTATAGCAGTCTATTGTTCCAATTATATCAATTTTTGGTTAAAATACGAGTATTAATCAAAAAAGAGTTTTTTCATGGGTAATAAACTAACTATTTCATCGATCCAAAAGAGAAAAGGGATTGATCCCATTGTGATGATAACAGCTTATGATGCGCTGTTTGCCAATCTATTTGCAAGTGAAGCAGATATACTGCTTGTTGGCGATAGTCTCAATATGAGCTTTGCCGGTAACAGTGATACAATAAGTGCTACACTTGAGCAGATGATTTATCATACAAATGCTGTGTGTAATGGCGCACCGAAGAGTTTTGTGGTATGTGATATGCCTTTTGGAACCTATCTGAACAAAGAAGAAGCGCTCAAAAATGCGATCAAAGTTTTTCAACAAACTCCAGCTGATTGTGTTAAGATAGAGGGTGGCGCTAATAAGGCTGATATTGTCAAACATTTGACAGACAATGGCATAGCGGTTTGTGGTCACATCGGTTTACTGCCACAATCGGTAAGAAGTGAAGGTGGCTATAAAGTTAAGGGTAAAACTGAGCAAGAAAAACAACAACTTTTAGAAGATGCCAAAGCGATTGAGGCTGCAGGGGCTTTTTGTATGGTGATAGAGGGTACCAAGGCAGAAGTTGCCACACAAATTGCCAAATCGGTTTCTATTCCGGTTATTGGCATAGGTGCCGGTAGTGGTGTCGATGGTCAGGTGTTGGTTTTTTCCGATATGTTGGGATTTTTTGAGGAGTTTACTCCAAAGTTTGTTAAAAAATACCTTGATGGTGCTTCGCTAGTCAAAGATGCGGTCGCACAGTATGCCAAAGAGGTAAAAAGCAGAGCATTTCCAAAAGAGGAACACACTTACTAATGGAGAGAGTTGTTGAGATTGAGACTTTTGATGCCAGTGAGCAAAGCAGTGAAGTAACACTGCGTCCCGATGCATGGAGTGAGTATATTGGTCAAGAGCAGATCAAAAAAAATCTCAGCGTTTTTATAGAAGCCTCCAAAAAAAGGGATGAAGCGCTTGATCATGTTCTTTTTTTCGGACCTCCGGGTCTTGGTAAAACAACGCTTGCACTCATTATCGCTAACGAGATGCAGGCAAATATTAAAGTCACAGCCGCACCGATGATAGAAAAAAGTGGTGATCTTGCAGCTATTTTAACGAACCTTGAGGAGGGGGATATTCTCTTTATCGATGAGATCCACAGGCTCTCCCCTGCCGTTGAGGAGATCCTTTACTCTTCAATGGAGGATTACCGCATCGATATCATCATTGGAAGTGGTCCAGCAGCACAGACAGTCAAGATCGATCTGCCAAGATTTACCCTCATAGGTGCTACCACAAGAGCCGGAATGCTTTCTAATCCGCTTCGTGATCGCTTTGGAATGAATTTTCGCATGCAGTTTTATACTGCTGAAGAGTTAGCACAAATCATTACACAAGCAGCTAAAAAGCTTGATAAAGAGATAGAGCATATTGCAGCGATCGAGATTGCCAAAAGAAGTCGTGGAACACCTCGAATTGCACTTCGCCTGCTTCGTCGTGTGAGAGACTTTACCGATGTAGCAGATGAGCGGGTGATCTCTTTGGAGACAACCCAGTATGCATTAGATCAGCTCGGTATCAATTCGCATGGCTTTGATGCGATGGATATCAAGCTTTTAAATCTTTTGATCTCCGCCAAAGGCAAGCCAATGGGGCTTAGTACAATTGCAGCGGCACTAAGTGAGGATGAAGGTACAATTGAGGATGTATTGGAGCCTTACTTGATTGCCAATGGATATTTGGAGCGAACAGCCAAAGGAAGGCGTGCCACACGAGCAACTTTTGATGCGCTAAATATTGAATATATCAACAGTGAGGGGAGCTTGTTTTAATGAAGCCACAGTATCTTATTGCGATTTTATTTGCTACATCACTTTACTGGATGTATCTGCTTTATGCACCCTATCTTATGGCGATCACTATCGCAGCACTTTTAGCTGTTTCTACATCAAATATTCAAGATTATTTTACAAGAATATTTGGATCAAAACTGGCAGCATCTTTTCTCTCAAGTTTACTGTTAGCTTTGTTGTTTTTCGCACCGCTTGGGTATTTTCTGGCAAATTTGACACTCAAGATGAATACCTTAGAGGTCGATACGATCAAACATGTTGAGCTTTATATCACATCGTTGTTGGAAAATCCGCCAAAGTATATGCAGTTTTTACAACCTTATTTGCAAGATACGTTAGAAGATCTCGATGTGCAGGCACTGGTAACCAATGCGTTACATGTAGCGGGTAAAATAGGATCTTTTTCAGCAGGTTTTTTAAAGAATGCTTTTTTGGTGATCGTATTTTACTTTTTTGCACAGTACAATGGTAAGACGATCATGTCGTTTCTCAAAAGAGCAGTGCAGATGTCGGTGGAGGAGAGTACTGTACTGGCAAATGAGCTCTCAAGTGTTATGAGTGTTGTTTTTTACTCCATTATTGTAACTGCTATGTTTGAGGGAGCGCTTTTTGGTGTGGCTGTTTCATTCATCGGTTACAATGGCCTACTTTTTGGAATCATGTATGGTTTTGCCTCTTTGGTGCCTGTTGTGGGCGGGGTGTTGATGTGGCTTCCCTTTATGCTCTATGAGTTTTCACTTGGTAATGAGTTTAATGCCATTTTTATTGCCGTGTATTCAATCATTGTGATCTCGATTATTGCAGATACTTTCATCAAGCCGATTATCATTAAAGAGATCAACCAAAAGCTTTTAAAAGAGGATGATTCCAAACTTAACGAACTTGTGATTTTCTTTGCGATCATCGCCGGTTTGACAACTTTTGGGTTTTGGGGGATGATACTCGGTCCTGCCATCACGGCATTTTTCTTAACACTGCTGAAACTTTTTGAAGCTAGAACCAAAGAGTGTGAGGCAAAACAAAACAACGCTTAATTGCGTTTGTAGATCTCTGGATAATCCTCTTTAAATCTTCTGTGTAGCCAGAACCACGGTTTTGGTTCTTTAAAGATCTCTTGGCTGAGCCAGTCAGTTTGCATCTGCATCGATACCTGAATATCTTTGGCTTCATCATCACTTTTTGGCGGGATGATCTCATCATCAAATTTGATTGTGTAAGAACCATCGTTATTTTCGTGAATTAGTGCAGGGATAAGTGCTGCATTGTATTTTCTTGCAAAGTAGGCGGTTGTTTTGATCTGCGATATTTTATGCCCTAAAAACTCTACTTCGACAGCTTCGTTTTTGTTAACATTGGTGTCGATAAGAATTGCCATTGCACCACCTTTTTTGAGTGTTTTCATCATCGCTCTTGTTGCCCCGTGACGCTCGGCATAACTCATTTTCCATTTTTCACGCGAAGATAGTAAATAATTTTCAAAATATTTGTTTTTCATCTTTTTGTAGATGATTAAGATCGGCTCGATCTTATAACTCAGAGCACGACCCGCTAACTCCCATGCCCCGTAGTGAGCGGTAACAAAAATGATAGCTCTTTTTCCCTCTTGTGCTTTTTTGACAACTTCGAGATTTTCAAAAGTGATATTTTGGGTGATTGCATCGGGGGTGTAGTAGCGACTCTCCATAGTGTGTAAAAAATTGATCATCATCTGTCTAAAAGAGTAGCGCTTAAACTCTTCAATCTGCTCGTGGGTGATATTATCTTTAAAAACAAAGCGGAGATTTTGCGCAACAACTCTGCCGTAGCGTTTGCTGACATGGTAAGCAAAATCACCCAGCAGATCAAAAAAAGCGTGTCTGATTTTTTTTGGCAGGAACATTAGAAATTTTTCCAAAGCCAAAAAGAGGTAAAAACCTATGTGTTGCATAGCAACTCCTTTGCGTGTTGAATGATAACTTCAGGTTTGATCTCTTTGATTGAGAAGTCATTTTTATCGATCTTGAGGATATTGACTTTTGAGGGTGATTTTATAGCGATATTTTTCGGGGTTTGCCCTATCATCCTTGATGTTGTAGGTCCCAGCAAGGTGATAGATGGGATGTTTTGTGCCCATGCTATATGGGTTGGTCCTGTATCGTTACCAATAACAAGATCAATATTGGAGATAAAACTCACCAGCTCTTCTAAAGAGAGTTTTGGTGCTAGCGTAGCATTGTGTGTATGTGCTTCAATCCATTTTGCCTCTTCATGTTCTGTATTGTTGCCCCAGATGATATGACAGGTAGCATCAAGCGCATGACACACTTTGGCAACAAGCTCTTTGGGGTATTTTTTTGATTGCCACGATGCACCGATCACAAAGGCAATATTGGGTTTGTTGTGTGGTAGAACAAAAGAGTGAAGTTGTGGAAAAACAGCTTCTTTGCCTGTAAGCATACTCTCAGTAATCTCAAGTTGCAGTGCATCGGCAACCACTTTGCAGTTGCGTTTGATCACATTTGCATCATAAGGGATCGATGAGGTTGTTTTATAAAATAGACTTGCAAGCGATTCTCTTGTGGAGTGTTTGTCAAACCCATGTATATTTGGGCTAAGCAGGCGAGCTACAACAGCAGATTTGATAAGTCCTTGCATATCGATCACAAGATCGTAATCGTTGTATGCTTTGAGCTTTTTGATCAGTTGCATAAGCTTTGAGAGGCTTTTTTCTTTTTTAATCTCTTTGAGGTTGATGCTGTGTATTGTGTCGATGAGTGGGTGGTTTTGCAACAGGGGTGCAAAAACCGACTCGCTAAACCACTCAATCTGAACATTTGGATAAGTGTTTTTGATAAATTGCAAAACAACTGCACTGTTAACGATGTCACCAAGGGCTGAGAGTCTGACGATAGCTATTTTTTTGATCTGTTTTTTCATTGATGTAATTATAACCAAAGTAATATTACTCTTAGTGTGTTTTGCTATAATACATCGACAAATTTGAGGAGCATGTCATGGTACCTATTGATATTCAGAAGTTTGCCGAGAGTCGTACCAAAGCCAGAGCTTATTTTTGTTACCTTTTTTCCAAAAATATACCGAACCGACTCCCTTCGCTGACAGAAGAGATGATTGTGCCAAGACTTTTGAAGATCAAAGCTGATCTTGGAAAGTGTGAGGGTGTGTATCTTTTAGACTATAAAGGTGTACAAATCACACCAACTTTTACTCAAAAGGGTCAAATAGATGAGGATGTGGGTAAGATTAGGGCTGATCGGGCATACTACTACCGAGCGGTTAGAGAGGAGCGCTGTACAATCACTGACCCGTACCCGTCACTCATTGCAGATGCCGGATATCTCACTGTAACAGCATCGGTGCCTATCTTTTGTGAAAATGGAGATCTGAAATATGTAGCATGTGTTGATATGCCACTTGATGAAGTGATTAAAATAGCACAACTCACAGCATTTGACACAGGTTTTGGCAATCTCTTTAAATTTGCTTATGCAGCATTTGCATTTGCGTTGATCGCAGTGGCACTTTTGCTGTTTTTAAAAGGGGTACAAAGCTTCTTTCTTTATGAGATCACTCCAACTAAGTTCGAGATCAAAAATGTTTTTGAAGCAACCATCTTGCTAACCTTGTCACTGGCCATATTTGACCTGTCAAAAACCCTTATAGAAGAGGAGATTCTTGGACGTCATAAAGAGCATAATGTCTCCGGTCCCCATAAAACAATGGTACGGTTTTTAGGTTCTATCATTATTGCCCTCTCAATTGAGGCGTTGATGCTGGTGTTTAAATTTGCAATTATCGACCCGAACAAACTGATCTATGCGATCTATATTATCGGTGGCGTAGCATTGTTGTTAATAGGGCTTGCGGTGTATATCAAATTTACAAAATTAAAAATAGATGAGTCGTGATGATAGCAATAGTTGATTACAATATGGGAAACCTTGCGAGTGTGCAAAATGCATTTTTAAAGCTTGGTAAAGATACAGTTGTAGAGAGTGATCCGCATAAATTTAAAGCGTATGAGAAGTTAGTTTTACCGGGTGTTGGTGCTTTTGGCGATGCGATGGAGCATCTAAGAGAGCGTAATATGATTGAGCCGATCAAAGAGTTTGCCGCAAGTGGTAAGCCGATGCTTGGAATTTGTCTTGGGATGCAGCTTTTATTTCAAAGTAGTGAAGAGTTTGGAGAGCATGAAGGCTTGGGGCTTATCAAGGGGAAAGTGCAGCGTTTCAATGAGTCGAAGTTTCATAAGCACCTTAAGGTTCCTCACATGGGTTGGAACAGAATGTTTACAAAAGAGCATCCCCTTTTTGAAGGGCTTGATGATCTGCACTATTTGTATTTTGTACATACCTATCATGTTGTGTGTGACGATACTAACGATATTATTGGTGAGACGGAGTATGGGTACCGTTTTACCTCTGCAGTGGCACATGAAAATATCATGGGGATTCAGCCACACCCTGAAAAAAGCCATGCTAATGGTTTGAAAATACTACAAAATTTTATCAAATTATAAAAGGAATATATTTATGACGCTATATCCGGCAATCGACCTTAAAGATGGTAAGGCAGTAAGACTGACAAAAGGGCTTATGGAGAGTGCAAAGATCTACTCCGATGAGCCTTGGGAGCTTGTGAAAAATTTTGAAAATATGGGTGCGCAGTGGGTACATTTGGTGGATCTAAACGGTGCGTTTGCGGGTGAGCCGAAAAATCTTGAACAGATTCAAAAGATTAGAAAAAATTGTAATGTAAAACTTGAACTTGGTGGTGGTATCCGCGACGAGGTAACGATTCAAAAGATGCTTGATATCGGTATCGATAGGATTATTTTAGGCTCTATTGCCGTGAAAGACCCAAAGTTTGTAAAGAGTATGGCGGCTAAATATCCAATCGCCGTAGGGATCGATGCGATCGATGGTTATGTAGCTGTTGAGGGGTGGGGTGAAGTCTCCTCAATGAAAGCAACCGATTTAGCGCGTGAGTTTGCCAATGCGGGTGTCGAAGCGATTATTTGCACCGATGTTGGGAAGGATGGAACACTCTCAGGTGTCAATGTCGATTTTACGTTAGAGATCGCAAGAGCAAGTGGAGTAAGTACCATCGCTAGTGGTGGTGTGAAGGATGAAGAGGATATTAAAGCCCTGATCGCTACGGGTGAAGTAGATGGTGTAATTATTGGAAAAGCATATTATGAAGGCACTTTAGATCTGCCAAAAATGTTTAAGTTGCTCAATTAATGGTAAAAAAACCAAAATTTCGTTATTATTATGTAAACTAATTTGCAAATTATGAAAAAAAGGATTTCACTTGAAATTACTTGTTGTTGATGATAGCTCTACAATGCGTCGTATTATTAAAAATACTTTGGCCCGCCTTGGGCATAAAGATGTCTTAGAAGGCGCTGATGGTGTAGAAGGATGGAATCAGCTTCTTGATGCAAATCCAGATGTGGATATGCTCATTACTGACTGGAATATGCCTGAGATGAATGGCTTGGAGCTTGTAAAAAAAGTTCGTGCAGATGAGCGTTTTGTTGATCTTCCGATCATTATGGTTACAACAGAAGGTGGTAAAGCTGAGGTTATTACTGCACTTAAAGCGGGTGTAAATAACTATATTGTAAAACCATTTACACCGCAGGTGCTCAAAGAAAAACTTGGTGCCGTTATGGGTGTAGCCGAGTAATGTCTGAGCATTACTACGAGTTAGTTGTTAAACTCTCTTCCCATCATGCTTTATTTTCAGAATTTTTATCGGATACATTGCCAATAGGTTTTGAGGAAAGCGATGATGGTTTTATTATTCGTAGTGAAGAGGATATTGAAACGATCCAGTGGGGTCTTGAGCAGTTTCGTGAGGCACTTCAAAAAGCGCTTGGTGTTGCTATTGAAATGGATTGTAAACTCAGTAAACTGGAAAATAGCGATTGGGTACAAAACTACAAAGATAGTATTAAGCCATTAGCTATTGAGCAGTTTTACATCCATCCGACATGGGATGAAGATCAAGAGGGGTATCTCAATATCACCATTGATCCAGCACTGGCATTTGGGACAGGACACCATCCAACAACAGCGTCTGTACTCAAAGCAATAGCACGCTATGTGCATCAAGGTGATACTGTGTTAGATGTTGGTTGTGGCAGTGGCATTTTAAGTATTGCGGCGATGCAACTCGGTGCGATAGTGGATGGATGTGATACGGATGCTGTATCTGTTAGCAACGCTCAAGAGAATGCAAAGTTAAACAATCTTACCTTTCATGCATTGTGGGAGGGTTCTTGTAGTCATCTTTCGCAACAGTATGATGTAGTTGTAGCAAATATTGTAGCAGATGTGTTGATTTTTTTAGCAAAAGATTTAAAACAGGCTTTAAAACCAGATGGAGTACTGGTTCTGTCCGGTATTTTAGACAAATATGAAAACAAAGTCATAAAAATGTATAGCGATTGTGAGATCGTCGAAAAAATCACCCAGGATGAATGGGTAAGCTTAATTTTAAAAAAGAGATAGATTATGTCAGAACAACAAAATAAAAACCAAAACAATAATAATAATTTTTTCAATCAAAATCCGCTGATAACTTTTGCGATCTTTTCTGTAGCGATGATTGTGATTTTTAAGCTGCTTGTAGGTGAAGGGGGAGGTTCCTCTTCGGTTCTTGGAAATAGTTCGCAGGTTCAACAGGTGAGTTATTCGGAATTTAAATCACTTGTAGAAGCAAAAGATGTCAGCAAGGTTGAGATTGGACAAAGTTACATAAGAGCACAATCTGCTGATGGTTCAAAACTCTATACGACGCGCATTGTGCAAGGTGATAATAAGCTAGTGGAATTGTTGGATAAAAATCATATTGAGTATTCCGGTTTTAGTGAGTCAAACTGGTTTACCGAGATGTTTGGCTGGCTTTTTCCGTTTTTACTGATCCTTGGTATCTGGATGCTTTTTGCTTCACGAATGCAAAAGTCGATGGGGGGTGGCATCTTAGGTATGGGTGGCAGTAAAAAGTTGGTTAATTCTGAAAAACCTGATACCAAATTTGATGATGTTGCTGGTGTAGAGGAAGCTAAAGAGGAGGTTCAGGAGATTGTTGACTTTTTGAAATACCCTGGACGTTATGTTGAGATCGGGGCAAAAATCCCAAAAGGTGTGCTTTTGGTAGGAAGCCCCGGTACCGGTAAGACACTTCTTGCCAAAGCGGTTGCAGGTGAGGCTGAGGTGCCGTTTTTCTCAGTTTCTGGTTCAAGCTTTATTGAGATGTTTGTGGGTGTTGGAGCAGCGCGGGTGCGCGATCTGTTTGAGCAAGCTAAAAAAGATGCACCTTCGATCATCTTCATCGATGAGATCGATGCGATCGGTAAAAGTCGTGCTGCCGGTAATATGATGGGTGGTAACGATGAGAGAGAGCAAACACTCAACCAACTTTTGGCTGAGATGGACGGGTTTGGCACAGATACGCCGGTTATTATCTTGGCAGCTACGAATAGACCGGAGATTTTAGACCAGGCACTCCTTAGACCTGGGCGTTTTGATAGGCAGGTACTTGTAGATAAACCGGACTTTGAAGGTCGTGTGAAAATTCTCAAAGTGCATGTGAAAAATGTGAAGATCGATGATGATGTGGACATAAAAGAGGTAGCGCGCCTCACTGCTGGACTTGCTGGAGCCGATCTTGCTAATGTTGTCAATGAAGCGGCACTTCTAGCTGGTCGGAAAAATCAAAAAACAGTCAAACAGCAAGACCTTTTTGAATCGGTTGAGCGAGCACTAGCAGGACTAGCGAAAAAATCGCGCCGAATTAATCCTAAAGAGAAAAAAATTGTGGCATACCATGAGAGTGGGCATGCTTTGTTGGCTGAGACAACTGTTGGAGCGAAAAAAGTCTCTAAAGTCTCAATCGTTCCTCGTGGTCTTGCAGCACTTGGATACACACTTAATAAACCTGAAGAAGATAAGTTTATGATGCAGCGTCATGAACTTTGGGCTGAAGTGGATGTACTTCTTGGTGGGCGTGCAGCTGAAGAGGTGTTCATCGGTGAGATCTCTACGGGTGCAGGAAACGATCTTGAGCGTGCGACCGATATTATCAAATCGATGGTACAAACGTATGGTATGAGTGATATTGCAGGGCTTATGGTGTTAGAGAAATCACGTCAGTCATTCTTAGGACCAACTGGCGGAGCACCAAGAGAGTACAGCGATAAGATGGCAGAAGATATGGATAACTTTATCAAGCAATCGTTGCAAGAGCATTACGAAGCTGTTGTAGCGCGACTTGAAGAGTACCGTGATGCTATTGAAGATATGGTTGCACTGCTTTATAAAAAAGAGAATATCACCGGTGAAGAGGTACGTGAAATCATCAAAGATTTTGAAGAGCGTAACGGTATGGAATCAAAAGTAGTTCAAGAGGTTGAAACGATCGAAGATGAGCTCAAGCAAGATGCTACGATGAACAAAAAAGAGGATGAGGATGCTAGGGAGTAATTTGTCGTTTATCTCAAAGTATGGCTTAGAGTATGTGCTTTACAGCTTTGTGGCTTTTGTAGTGTTGTATATTTTTGATTTTGATTTTTTGGCGACAGTTGCTTTTTTCGTATTGGCAGCACTTGTCTTCTTTTTTCGTAACCCTGAGAGGGAGCTGAATAATTTTGATGATACGAGTGTATTGGCTCCGTGCGATGGTGTCGTGCAGGCGATCGATGAGATAAAGAGTGAAGATGGGTACACTTACGAGATCAAGATAGAGAGCTCTTTTTTGGATGTTTCGGTTTTAAGAATGCCAATAACTGCCAAAGTGGAGTCGTTACATGTAATACGTGGAACAAGGGTTGCATCAACATCTTCGTTATATAAAAAGCTCAATGAATCCCTAGAAATTGTTTTGGATGATGAAAAAGGCAACAAACTAAAGATGCTTCACAGATTACAAAAAGGAGCTTTTACAATTTTTTGTGATCAAGTTGAGGGGGAGAGACTCCATAAGTCGATCCGTTATGGGTATGCAAACAATTGTATCACAACCCTTTATCTTAAAAGCAATGTAAGAATCAACATAAAAGTTGGACAGAGAGTATACGCTTCACAAACGCTTATCGCTTATTTCTCTTGATGCTGTTTTTCAAAGAGCAGTTTTTGGGTGTCGATCTCAAAGTCGAAGTATTTTGATCGAAAATTATTTGAGTTGATCTTTGCAAGCTGGATTATAGCACCCTCGTTGTTTTGTGACTCCAGATACAATAGTGCTAAAGCTAATCGACTCTCATAAAATGTTCTATTTTTCTGTTTTGCAAGCTCTAGCAGAGCAATCGCATTTGCATGATGCCCTGCAGCTGTAGAGGCGATCGCTGCAAGATAAAGGGTATAGGAGTCTCGAATCTTGAGTTCATCGATAATATGATTATAGAGTGTGTAGGATTTTTCAAACTCTTGATTGAAAAGATACACGAGTGCAAGTGTATTTTCGATCTCTTGAGTATAGTTGTCTGTGGTTTCTAGTTTATCCTCTAGTTGTTGTTGCAGATAAAACAGTTTTCCGGTTATAAGGTGGATTTGAACGTAGAGGTATCTGCTGATATAAGGACCGTAATAAAGATCATTAAAGGTCAAGCTTTTGTCTTTGAGGTATTTGATCACCTCTTTTGGGTATTGCACATCATTAAGGTTATGAAAATGGGTCTGCATATACATAATATGGGGTAGTATGTCATTTGGTAAGAGTGAAACAAGTTCGGCGGTTGCTTCATTGGCGGTATCGTAGTTTTTAATATGTGTCGCCAAGATGGTATTAAGAACTAGATAAAGTGGACGTTTTTTATCGCTTGTATGGAGCCGATTAGTTGCGGAGATGTAGTCGTTCTCTGCTATAGCGATAAGGGTTTTGTAAAGCTCTGTCTCCTCACTCTCTTGTTCTTGATGGATAGAGTCTTTAAGGATCGATTTGAGCTTTTTATACTTTTTATTCGTCAACTGTGCAGTGTATATTGCATAGATACCCGAGAGGTAGTTTTTTGCATCAAGGTAGTAGGAGCGTAAAAAGTGCTCATGCGCTTTTTTCATATCTCCAAGTTGCGCGTAGGTTAATGCAAGGTTATATTGTAATATGGAGTGTTTGGGTTGGATCTTAACAAGTGCCCTAAAAGCTTCGTTTGCCTCTCTGAGTTTAAGATCAAGTGCTTTTTTAATCGCTTCGGTCATCCCAATATTAACATTAGCGGAGGTGGAGCTTTTTTGCAGATAGCTTTGTGCTGATTTGATGTTGTCAATAAAAGCGTTGGCATTACCTTTACGGATATAACTGATGGTTTGGTCTGCATTGAACATTTTATAAGGGGAGTAGTAGAAGATCTTCTGGTAGGTTAGATTTTTATTCTCCTGTATCGATTTTCTAAAGTTATTTTGTGCTTTTTTAGGATCAAAGAGAGAGTGTTTAAGTGTAACTTTAATAGGAAAAGGTTTGTAAACGGTCTCAGGAAACATATCTGTGACGTTTTTAATCTCTTTGGTGGCATTTTGTATCTGCCCTGCTTTAAGGTAGGTAAGCCCCATGGCAAGTTGCGCAATATCTGCGTGATTATTAAGCATAATTGCTTGGGAAAAATGTTTTATAGCAAGTGTTGTGTCACCCACTCTTGCATATAAAAGTCCGAGTGCAAGATCATCCGCTTCATCATAGTTTTGCTCCAAAGCATCGATAGCGTTATAGTCGTTTTCATAAAGTGCATCGATTTCTGCTTTGAGATTGTTTTGTGTTTGCTTGTAGTATTGTGTCGTTGAATTTTTAAGAGTATTGAGTGTAGCGAAATAGTTTTTATTGTAGTAGTTGATAAGTGTATAGTAGTAAGAATAAAGGGGTGAGTTGATCTCATAAGGTAAGTAGGCATAAGCTAGATCGATGTAATATCGAAAATTTTTTTGATCATGAAGATGTAAAGAGCAAACAGCGGCATTGATCGCACTTACACACCTTTTTTCATCGTTTTCTATCGCTTTTTGGAAAGTCTCAAGAGCGGTTTTGTATTGCTTGTCTTTAAGTTGTGCTACACCGAGGTTATACAGAGATATCGCTTGAGAATACTGAGCGATCTGCTCATAAAGCGAAAGAGCTTTGTTGTGATCACCGTTGGTATAAAGATAGTTCGCTTTGGCGATCATCTTCTCTAAAGTGCTTTGTTTGATTTTTGGTTGTTTGTTGGTTTCGAGTTTTGTTTCAAGCTGAGATGTGTCAAATGTTGTTGCATCTTCTTCTGATGAACTACGCATCAATAAGACAACAGCAATGATGATTACAAGAACAAGAGCGATAGCGCCAAAGATAATAAACTTGAATCTATTGGAGCCTTCATCGCTATCGTACTCATCATCTGAACTGTTTAGATCTTCAATAATAATTATCTCTTCTTCTTGCTCTGCCATAAGACCCTGTTTGTTTGTGGTTTTGTTTTGCTGTTAAAGCAATAATAATACCACAAATTTATTGTTACATATAAGGCTGAAGCGCTTTAGGGATATCTATACTGCCATCCCCATTTTGAAAGTTCTCCATAATCGCTACCATGGTTCTGCCAACGGCAAGCGATGAGCCGTTGAGTGTATGAACAAGCTCATTTCTCTTACCGTTTTTGTAGCGGATTTTAGCACGTCTGGCTTGAAAATCTCTCGTATTGGAGACCGAAGAGATCTCACGGTAGGTGTTTTGACCCGGCAGCCAAACCTCGATATCTGTTGTGTATGCAGCCCCAAAACCCAGATCACCCGTACAAAGATTCACCAATCGGTGTGGCAGTTCAAGTGCTGTGAGTATCTCTGAAGCGGTTTGTACCATATCATCAAACACCGCTCCACTCTCATCCGGTTTTGTGATAGATACAAGCTCCACTTTGTGAAACTGATGTTGTCTGATGATCCCACGTGTATCGCGCCCTGCTGCACCTGCTTCTTTTCTAAAACATGATGTATAGCCTGTCATTTTGATAGGGAGTTGATCTTCTGTGAGGATCTCATCGGCAAAAAGGTTGGTAAGCGGTACTTCAGCAGTTGGGATCAGGTACATCTCTTGAGAGTCGATCTTGTAAAGATCCTCTTCAAACTTTGGCAACTGCCCTGTACCCTCTAGCGCTTTTCTGTTGACAAGTTGTGGCACACTCACTTCGGTGTAGCCTTTTTTGCGGTTATGATCGAGCATAAAGTTAATGAGTGCCCTCTCTAGTCTTGCCCCCATATCATACACTACACTAAAGCGGCTTCCTGAGAGTTTTACACCCCGCTCAAAATCGATCCAGCCGTTTTGCTCAGCCAGCTCCCAGTGCTCTTTGGGGGTAAAGCTAAACTCTCTAGGGGTAAGCACCTTTTTAATCTCAACATTATCCTTTTCATCTTCACCATCTGGTACGTTGTCATCTGGCATATTTGGGATTGCCATTGCGATTTTTTCAAGCTCCTCTTGTTTGATGCGCTGCACTTCGATCGCTTCGGCAACTTTGAGTTTATTGGCATCAACTCTTGCTTTGAGCTCTGAGATATCTTTACCTTCTCGTTTGTAGATACCAAACTCTTTACTCATCGCATTTTGAGCAGCTTGGAGTGCTTCGTACTCTTTTTTTGCTGTTTTGAGCTCTTCGTTTTTTTTACGTAACTCCTCCAAAAGTGCTTCATCAACACCCTTGCGCAGTAGTTTTGTCTTAACTGTATCAAAATCTTTTTGTAAAAGTTTTAAATCGATCATTGTTATCCTTCTAAAATATCTTTTGCTATTTGAAACTGATTGGCTGTCATAAGGTGGATCTTTGGATGCAGAGCCTTGAGATCCTCATAGAGTTTTTTGCTCAATTCAAAACCAACTTTATACTCCTCATCCACTCCATGCTTACCTGCTTTAAGTAGTTTTTCTAGCCAACAGTCAGGTACATTGATTCCTGGAACATGAGCCGAGAGAAACTGTGCGGTGCGAAGTTTTGTGATGGGAAATATCCCTAAAATCAACTCAGCACTTTTACTCTCACTGCAACACTCTTTGTTGACATTTGCAAGCAGTTCAAGTAAAAGTTTGGCATTTTCTACATCGTAAACCGGTTGGGTGATGATCCCCAGTGTGCCGTGCTTGATCTTTTTTTGCATCTTTTTTTGCAAAGTTTTTGGGTTTTTCGCGTACGAATTGACTACCGAGAATGGGTAGATCGGTTTTGGTGCCACACTAAAAGGTTTACCTGCGTAATCCATTCCACTGTTAAAAGCGCGGATAATATCGAGCAAAAGGGTGGAATCTGCTTCAAAAACCCCCTTGGTGTTTGGTTGGTCTGAGATAGTTGCCGGATCACCGGTAAGCGCAAGAATGGCTCGCACATCAAACTCATTAGCCCCAAGCAAGTCAGACTGCAAGGCGATCTTGTTGCGATCTCTCATGCTCATGGTCGCAATTACCGGCTTATTAAATCGCTCTTGTAAGAGTTTTGCACCAAAAAGGGCATTAAACTTCAGTTTTGCAAGTGGGTTGTCGGTTGTGGAGAAACCATCGACCAGCTTTTCAAGTCCAAGTGCTTCGATCTTATCAATAACCGGAGTAAATGTGGCACTATGTGAAGGGGTGGTTTCCAGTGTCAAATAACTCCTGTTTTGCAATTTATCTATCAATGTATCAAACAAAAAAAGTCCTATTACGCTATAATTGCGCAATTATAACAAAAGAGAGTAAGTATGAGTTTAAAACTTGCAGTATTTGATTTTGATTCGACGCTGATGGATGGTGAGACGATCGATTTTTTTGCTGATGAGCTAGGGATCGGTGAGCAGGTAGCACACATCACGCAAGAGGCGATGAGTGGGCGGCTTGATTTTTTTGAATCGCTCCAGCAAAGGGTAGGGCTGTTAAAAGGGCTTGATTTTTCTATTGTTGAAAAAATCTCACATAATCTGCCCTATATGAAAGGTGCCAAAGAGACGATCACAGAGCTTAAAAGCAGGGGGATGAAAGTTGTTTGTTTTTCAGGTGGCTTTAGAACGGCGACATCGTACGCTAAAGATATCTTGGGGTATGATGCAGATTTTTCTAACGCATTACATGTAAAGGATGGTAAGCTTACCGGTTTAGTGGGAGGAGATATGATGTTTAACTACTCCAAAGGAGATATGCTTGTGCGCCTGCAAAGTATCCTTGGGGTCAGTGAAGCAGAGACTTTGGTGTGTGGTGATGGCGCGAACGATCTTTCGATGTTTGCTCATGCTGGTACACGTGTAGCATTTTGTGCAAGAGAGATTTTAGAAAAAGAGGCAAATGTTATCATTAAAGAGAAAGATTTAACAAAAATATTGGAGAAGATCGAGTGTTAGAGCGAAGTGTGTGGCGACAATACCACAGTGAAAACAATTTTAGAGAAAAACTTGCAGAGTTTACCCAGTTAGACTATCTTGATCTAATCGAGGATGAGAAAGAGCTTTATGCGGTTTTAAAAGCGAAACTTACCAAAAAAGAGCTCAGACTCTTTGCAATGGATACTGCCAAAGTGGGTGAAGACGCACTCAAAGAGGCGTTTGGCTATGATGATGAAGCGCTACAAAAAGCGAAATTCAAACTCTATAAAAAACTCAAACAAGACAAAACAAGACTTAGCTTTAGACAAAGCAGCACCAAGTATCAAGAGGAACTTTAATATAACAATAGTTGAAAGTTCACTCTTCTTGAGCGCTTTTTATCTTCTGTAGAGTCATTGAAACTCTGTTTCTTCGATGAGCTGTAAGCACTTCCCACAACTACTTTAGAAAACCATTTTTGATTTTGTAAATCAAGTGATCTAAACATCTTCTCAAACACAGAGTAGGAGTGCTTCATAGAGAGTTGCTCGTTGTTAAGGTAGCTGTCGGTAAAATTTTGATGATCCCATTCACTTGATGTGTGCCCATTGATAGCAAAGGTTTTGACAAGCTCCTTATGTTTGTATAAAAACGGTACAAGTTTTTTCGTAAACGTTTCTAAAAACTCTTTTTGGTACGGTGTGAGTTTATAAACGCCTACTTCAAAATAAAGTTTTGGATCGATCAGCTCGATAGTAATATCCTTTTTGATGTTAAGTTGATGGTTTTTGATTTCAATGGCAAAAAGATTGCACAGTTTTTCGTAAAACGATTGGGAACTAAGTGAGATTTGTGCCATGGTGGCATCTTTGTTGAGTTTGACAATCCACATATTTGTCTCTTGAGAGTGTTTGTCTGTATGCTCCCCAGCTACGGCTACTTGGGAGTTGTGTAAAATAGCAAGAGCGTGGAAGTTGTCATAGTTGTCATCACCGTAGTGTTCTTGTCGTAACATTGCGAGATTGGAGTCAAGTAACATTGCCAAGCCGTCAGTATTAAAAGTGTCTTTGACATACCCTACACCCATGATCGAGCCGTCTGAAAACTCTTTGATATCATTAAGACCACTTGGATAGGTGGTGAAGATGTTGCGATCGATGAGGAGATTTTTGTAAAGATCAAACTTGATAAGCCTAATGTGTTCTTGCTGCAAAGCGTTGTACTCAACAAGTGAGAGTAAAAAATTGCCATCTTTGAGGCGGATAATCTTTTTTGGTACGATGAGATTTTTAGAACTATACTTTTTAAGCCAGATTCTATTGCCGTTTTCTGTGATGCGCATTAGGGTGACATCTTTGTTTTTTTCATAAGAGATAGTGCTTACAACTACAATGCTGCCATCTGGTGCTTCAGCTGCGTCGATCCCCTCATCATCATACTTTGTGCCGTATTTTTTACTCCAAAGCAGTTGACCATTTTTAGAAAATCTCGTTAAAAAGATATCGCTTACACCAAGACCTGAAGTGAACATATCATCACGCGTATCTCGTGAGGTAAAAGAGAAACCTACCGCTAAAACACCACCATCACTAAGAGGGACAAGATTGTTGAGGCGGTCGTAGTTTTTAGTTCCAAAGGTTGTGGCATACACAACATTACCATTGGCAGAGAGTTTGGCAAGCAGCAACTCACCATCTAAAGTGTAGCCACCGACAAAGTAGCCGTTATCGGGAGTTTTAACGAGTGCTATCCCTTTGTTGAACCTGCTGAGTTTTGCTGCTTTTGAGAGTAAAATTTTTGCTGCGTTGTCAACTTTGAGTATATGGATCTGTGTTCCATGCGTAGCGGCAATACTGTCAAGATAGTCAAACGCACTGGAGTAGCTTTGTGCAGGATTGGAAGATTGTTTGTTTTGGTTGGAGAAACCAATCGCTGAGATGGTACGGTCATAATTTTCTGTAATGTCAAAAAGAGCCGCATCAAAAGGTTGATGGATAATGACAGAGTAGTTCCCTTTTTTTGCATAGAGTGATGTGAAAATGATAAAAATTAGGAGAAAAATTCTCATGGTATCGCTTTTTTCATCTTAAAAAGCAAAAAACATTCCTAGATGGATAAGAGAGGGGGTACAAGACCTATTGAAGGTCTTGGTATAGGGGAAAATTGAGAACCTATTTTAAGTTCTCAAATGGTGCAGTTACAACTGCTTTACGAGTTACAGTGTATGGAACTAGTGCAGCCGCACGAGCACGTTTGATCACAGTTGAAACCATATCTTGGTGACGTTTACAGTTACCAGTTAAACGGCGTGGCATGATTTTGTATCTCTCAGAAAGAGAAAAGCGAAGGTTCGCTACATCTTTATAGTCGATATAATCAACTTTTGCCTCACAATATTTGCAGTATCTTTTTTTGTATTTTCTTTTTTCTGACATGTTATTACCTTTTTTGTCTATTTTCTAAAACGGAATTTCGTCTTCATCTATATCTATCTCAGGTATAGCGTTTTGACTTGGCATCTCTGTTTTTGGTTGCACAGGTGGTTGTTGGTTGTAACCTTGTTGTGCAGGTTGAGAGTAGCTTGGTTGCTGTGCTTGAGGTTGTGGTGCTTGGTATGACTGTGGCTCACCTTGCATTGGTGCACCGTATCCGTTGGCTCCACCAAACCCATTTCCTGCAGAATTACTCCCTTTGGAGTCAAGCATCTGCATACTCTCAACGATCACAGAGTGTTTTGATCTTTTTTGCCCATTTTGATCGACCCATTGTTCAAATTGTAATCTACCTTCAACAAGGATTTTGCTCCCTTTGCGAAGGTATTGGTTGGCAACCTCTCCACTTCTTCCAAAGAAGGTGATATCCACAAAACATACTTCCTCTTTTTTCTCACCATTGCTGGTGAATTTACGGCTTGTTGCAATTGCCGATTTGGCGATCGCACTGCCACCTTGAGAATATCTGAGTTCGATATCGCGCGTGAGGTTTCCTACCAAGATTATTTTATTGAACATGAGCTTTCCTTAAAATTATTCAGCCGCTTCTTCTGTTTGAGCTTCTGTTGCTGGCGCAGCAGCACCTTTTTTAGCTTTTTCTACCATAGTATTCCAAGCTGCAACTTCACGATTTTTTTCGTACTTGATCGTAACAAAACGAAGAAGTTCTTCGTTGATTCTAAAACGTCTTTCGATCTCGTTGATAGCTGAAGGCTCTACAGTGTAATAGATAACATGGTAATAACCACGCTCATTTTTATCGATCGGGTATGCAAGTTTTCTCATCCCCATTGCATCAGTAGCAGCGATCTCACCACCGTTTGAAGTGATCACTTCTTCGATAGCAGCAATGTTGGCTTGAATCTCTTCAGCAGTTAATGTAGGTTTTACGATTACTAAGTTTTCGTAGTGTCTCATATAGTATGATCTCCTCTTGGTATTGCCTGTTTTAGGCTTTTGTTTCCCTTTCGGATCTAAAATACAGTGTCTTAAGTGACATTGCAAAGAGAAAGGAACTCGCAATTATATCTAAGTTTTTCTTAAACTATCCACATACGGTGATATTGCAATTTGTCATATTTTTAAGCAATTAATTTTTTTAGGATATAGTTTCAACCAAACAGAGATAAAAATAGAGTGAGCAGATGGCAAAAAAAAGAGGTAAAAAAAAGAAAAGATCGGGATTTCTTGTCTATGTAGCGTGGACACTTGCGATTATTGCTTTGGCACTGAGTGCATTGATCGTGGGTTATTATATCGGCTTTCATAAAGCACAAGAGCAGAGTCAGCGTAAAGTGCAGCAAGCTAAACAAAAAACAGAGCAGCTTTTACAAAAATTGGAAAAATCGACTAAGGTAGATGTCAAAAAACGCCTTAAAGAGGTGCTTAAAAAAGAGTCTAAAAATTACACTTCGGCAATACATGAGACAGATGGTGATAAAACGCTTGTAAATCCTCCAAAAATCGTTCCGAAAAAACTTCATGTTAATAGTAAAAAGCCCAAACTTGCTATCATCATCGACGATGTAAGTACCGCTTCGCAGGTTCGTGCCATTAAAGCGGTGCATATACCGTTAACGATGTCATTTTTGCCCCCTAGCCCTGCAAGACCCAACTCTTACAAGCTTGCTGCTAAAGAGAGCTTCTATATGGTGCATTTACCGATGGAAGCTATGCACTTTTCTAAAGAGGAACCACATACTCTTCACATAAAAGATTCGCAACAAGCGATTCTCAAAAGAATTGCACAGATCAAAAAACTTTTTCCAAAAGTGCACTACATTAACAACCATACAGGCAGTAAATTTACCTCAAACGAAATAGCGATGAATCGCCTGATCTTCGCACTCAAGCAAAATAATATCAAGTTTATCGACAGCAGAACGACAGCGCAAACACAAGCCCCAAAAGTGCTAAAAAACTACAGTATGCGCTATGTGGCGCGTGACATTTTTTTGGATCATCACCAAGAAAAAGGGTATGTCAAAGAGCAGATCAAAAAAGCGGTTGCGTATGCAAAATCGCACGGCAGTGCCATCGCCATTGGACATCCCCATCCAAATACGCTGCAAGCGCTGATGGAGTCTAAAAAAATCCTCTCACAAGTTGAACTTGTTAAGGTGAATCGGATATACTGAGATGCAGATACAAAAGATCAACTTTGAGATAGCGTCGTTACATCTAATGAGGAACTATCCAAAAGATCTTTTTTACATCGGTAGCACAACACTTCTTAAAAAACCAAAAATAGCGATCGTAGGGAGTCGCAAACCCAACCAATACGCCAGAGAACTCACACAAACCATAGCATCTAAACTCGCAAATGCCGGAGTGGTAGTAGTAAGTGGCGGAGCGATGGGGATCGATGCAGTAGCACATAAAGCCGCAGGAGCTAGTAACACCATCATGGTAGCAGGCACAGGGCTTGATAAGCGCTACCCTGCAGTGAATAAAAACCTCATAGCCTACATAGAACAAAAGGGGTTGGTGCTGAGTCAGTTTGAGGCTGGAACCCCCTCACAAAAGTACAATTTTCCTTTGCGAAATGAGCTTGTAGTAGCCCTTGGTGATGCGCTAGTTGTGAGTTATGCCGATAAAAACAGTGGCACGATGCGCAGTGTAGAGTATGCGCTTAAGATGGATAAAAAGATATTTGTCTTGCCACACAGAATAGGGGAGAGTGAAGCAACCAACGAACTGTTAGAGCAGGGGCTTGCAGAGCCGATCTATGATGTCGATAAATTTGTAGCTTGCTATGGGGTGTCAGATGTAATACCAAGCCAAAAAGATCCGTTTTCAGAGTACTGCAAAACCCATCCTACCTACGAAGAGGCTATAGAAAAAGATGCGCAGAAGGTTTTTGAGTATGAATTGGCGGGGAAGATCAGGGTAGAGAGTGGAGTTGTCTACCCTGTTTGACATTTGTTGGTAAAATATATATAATATTGTAAAACAAAAAGATATCAAGGAGTGGTGTATGCATTCGATAGCACAGTTGGAAAAGCAACAAGTTGGTCTGAGACTGCCTAAGTATTTGGTTGAAGAGATCGATGCTTTTACTAAACAGTTTGCAGTTAACAGAACAGATGTTATTACAGAAGCTATAACCGCATATCTCAATGAACAAAAAGCAAATATATTTTACAGTGATTTTAGTGATGCTGCTAAAGAACTAAAGCAATCGCTTGGTAGTGGTAAAACAACATCTATGAAATCACTTGATGAGTTGATTGATGAACTTGAAGATTAAAACACTTAGCTGTTTTGAGAAAGATGTCAAAAGGCTTTTTAAAAAATACAAACAACTCCCAAATGATTTAAAATTTTTAAAAGAAGAGTTATCGCAAAATCCAAAAGCAGGAGTTGAGCTTGGAAGTGGATGTTATAAAATAAGAGTTGCCAACAGTTCGATTCCAACGGGAAAAAGTGGTGGATTTAGGGTGATCTACTACTATATAGACCAAGATAATAACCTTTATCTTATGAGTATGTATGCAAAGAGCGAGTTGGAGAATATTGATGATAAGATCATTGTAAATATCTTAAGAGAAAATGGTTTGGCAAAATGAAAAAAGATGTAAACTTTGAAGTGATCTCACAGTATCAACCTGCAGGGGATCAGCCACAAGCTATAGGGAAGTTAGCTAACTCTATTTTGCAGGGTAATCGCTACCAAACGCTAGAGGGTGTGACAGGTAGTGGTAAGACCCATACTATGGCGCGTGTGATAGAAAAAGTAAAGATGCCGACTATCATTATGACCCACAATAAAACCCTTGCCGCGCAGCTTTACAGCGAGTTTCGTCAGTTTTTTCCAAACAACCATGTGGAGTATTTTGTCTCTTATTATGATTACTATCAGCCCGAGGCGTATATACCAAGGCAGGATCTTTTTATAGAAAAAGATAGTTCGATCAATGATGAGCTTGAGAGGTTGCGTTTAAGTGCTACGGCAAATCTTTTGAGTTATGATGATGTGATTGTGATCGCTTCGGTTTCAGCCAACTACGGTTTGGGTGATCCGCAGGAGTACATGACGATGGTACAAGCGATTGAGGTAGGGGATGAGATCAACCAAAAAGAGCTTTTATTGCGTCTTGTGGAGATGGGATACAGCCGCAACGATACCTATTTTGATAGTGGACACATCCGTGTCAATGGTGAATCGATCGATATCTATCCACCCTATTTTGAGCAAGAAGCGATTAGGGTGGAGTTTTTTGGGGATGAGATCGAAGCGATTTATACTTTTGATGTGATCGATAACAAAAAACTTGAGCAACACAAAAGCTTTACTATCTATGCAACAAGCAACTTTAGTGTTTCACGCGATCGATTGGCATTAGCGATCAAGAGGATCGAAGAGGAGCTTGATGAGCAACTGGAGTTTTTCCAAAAAGAGGGTAAACTTGTAGAGTATCAACGCCTTAAACAACGCGTGGAGTTTGATCTCGAGATGTTAGAGACTACGGGGATGTGTAAGGGGATCGAGAACTATTCAAGACTACTGACCGATAAAAAACCGGGTGAGCCACCTTTTACACTGCTGGATTATTTTGAGATAGCGCACAAAGATTACCTTGTGATTGTGGATGAGAGTCATGTCTCTTTGCCACAGTTTCGCGGGATGTATGCGGGAGACAGGGCGAGAAAAGAGGTGCTTGTGGAGTATGGATTTCGCCTGCCAAGTGCACTGGACAATCGTCCGCTGAAGCTTGATGAGTACATCAACAAAGCACCCCACTACCTCTTTGTCTCAGCAACACCAAACGAGTATGAGCTTGAACTCTCAGCTACGAAAGCGGAGCAGATCATTCGACCAACAGGACTGCTTGATCCGATCGTTGAGGTAAAACCTGCACAAAATCAGGTAGAAGATCTTCATGATGCAATCAAAAAAATTATAGCAAAAGATGAACGCGTACTTGTGACGGTGCTGACCAAAAAGATGGCAGAGGCACTCACAAAATATCTCGCAGATATTGGGATTAAAGTACAGTATATGCACTCTGATATCGATACTATTGAGCGCAATCAGATAATCCGCTCACTGAGGATGGGGGAATTTGATGTATTAATAGGGATTAATCTGCTTCGTGAGGGGTTAGATATACCGGAGGTTAGTCTGGTCGCTATTTTAGATGCAGACAAAGAGGGGTTTTTGCGTAGTGAAACGGCACTTATTCAGACTATTGGGCGTGCTGCTAGAAACGAGAATGGCCGTGTTATCCTTTATGCTGATAAAATTACAGGATCGATGGAGCGCGCGATGCAGACAACAAAACACAGGCGCGAACTGCAAGAGAGATTTAATAAAGAGCATGGCATCACACCAAAGACAACCAAAAGAACACTTGATGAAAATCTCAAGCTTGAAGATCATGGCGGGTTGTACCAAAAACATAAAAAAATAGACAAGATGCCAGCAAGTGAGAGAAAAGCGCTTATTAAAGAGCTTTCTGTGAAGATGAAACAAGCGGCAAAAGAGTTGAACTTTGAAGAAGCAGCAAGGCTTCGTGATGAGATAGCAAAAATCAAGCAGTTGTGATTTCTATGAAGTGGAGTTGAAAACTTAT
>VCAY01000021.1 GCA_013607635.1 Campylobacterota bacterium | reverse complement strand
TTTTAGCTATAATAACTAAAATTTAATACAGGGCACCAAAACCAATATGTTAATAACCAGAGCGAGTGAATACGCCATCCTTTCACTTATTGTTTTATCATCAGCTCAAGAGCCTATGGACAGTGAGTCTTTATCAAGAGAGCTTTTTATCTCAAAAAGCTTTTTGGCCAAGATACTGCAGTCACTTGCCAAAGCACAGATACTCAAATCCTATAAGGGTGCCAAGGGGGGATTTGCTTTAAACAAACAAATCCACGAGATCGATATGCTCACCGTACTTACAAGTGTTGAGGGGAAGACTCCAGCTGTTTTTGAGTGTTCTCCTTCAGAAAAAGACTGCCCTTCCGATCGAGCAGATATCTGCTCGATCTGGCCATTTCTGAACAAACTGCAAATAAAGATTGATCACTTTTTAAAAGATTTGACACTTGCAGATATTTTAAATGATGAGGACGAGAAGTAACATTGGCTAAAAAAAAGTTGAACACACGCCAGCAGATTGCAACCAGTCTTAATTTTCTTCTAGGTCAAAAAGACCTCAGTGTTGTTGTTTTTGTTATGGCGATCCTTGCGATCATCATTGTTCCTTTACCATCAAGTATTTTAGATCTACTATTGACTGTTTCGATGGCAATGGCTGTACTGATTTTACTTATATCTTTATATATCCCAAAGCCAACAGATCTAACAACGTTTCCAACACTTATTTTGATTTTAACCCTCTTTCGACTAGCTCTTAACATCGCAACAACCAGGATGATCCTTAGTCATGGCTATGAAGGAGCTCAAGCGGTAAGTGACATCATTACCAGCTTTGGAAACTTTGTTGTGGGTGGGAACTATGTGATTGGTATCATCGTTTTTTCGATCCTTGTTATTATCAACTTTATGGTTATCACCAAAGGTTCTACCAGGGTTGCTGAAGTTGCTGCTCGTTTTGTGCTTGATTCAATGCCGGGTAAGCAGATGGCGGTTGATGCGGATCTTAATGCGGGGCTTATCGATGATGCTGAAGCAAAGCGCAGACGGGCTGAGATCTTGCAAGATGCCAACTTTTACGGAGCAATGGATGGTTCGAGTAAGTTTGTCAAAGGGGATGCGGTTGCGGGTATCATCATAACTTTGATCAATATCATCGGTGGTTTCTTAATCGGGGTATTCCAGTACAATATGAGCATCACTGACTCTGCATCAACTTTTACTTTACTGACAATAGGTGATGGACTTGTTGGTCAGATTCCAGCTTTGATCATCTCAACCGCTACAGGTATCATAATCACCCGTTCATCGAGTGATGGTGATAATTTTGCCGAGGGTACTATTAACCAGATGGTAGGCAATGCAAAGATTTTAATGATCGTTGGTGGAATCATGCTCCTTTTTGCCATTGTTCCAGGTCTTCCTACTGCCTCTATGGGGCTTATCGGTATCCTTTTTGCACTGCTTGGATGGTCTATTTACAAATTTGAAAGAGGTGAGCTCTCAATCTTGGATGTTGAGAATAGTTTTGGACAAAAATCAAAACAGCAAGAGGAAGAGGCAGATACAAAACCACAAAAATCTCAAGAGGAGATTCGCAAAGAGGAGGAGAGCACCCTTGAAGATATACTCAAAGTGGAGATGTTAGAGCTCACCCTTGGGTATCAGCTTATCAAACTTGCCAATAGTACACAGGGTGGCGATCTACTAGATCGTATTCGTTCGATGCGAAGAAAGATCGCATCCGATTTTGGTTTTTTAATGCCACAGGTACGTATTCGAGACAATTTACACCTCAAACCTACACAATACCAAATGTTCTTAAAAGGTGTAGTGATAGGTGAAGGGGAGATTATGCCTGATCATTTCTTGGCGATGGACAGCGGTATGGCCACAGGAGATCTCAAAGGTGGCATAGCTACAAAAGAGCCTGCATTTGGACTTGACGCCTTTTGGATCACACTGGATGAAAAAGAGAACGCCATTATGAATGGTTACACTGTTGTTGATCCTGCAACCGTTATCTCAACCCACATGAGCGAGTTAGTCAAACGTAATGCTGAAGAGCTCTTAACAAGACAAGAGGTGCAATCTCTCATAGACAAGATACGGGCAGATTACCCTGTTATCGTTGATGATCTTCTCAAAGTAGCCAATATCGGTCTTGTACAAAGAGTACTCAAAGCGCTCTTGCATGAGAGGATCCCTCTTAAAGATATGTTAAACATCCTTGAAACCATAGCAGATGTTGCTGAGTACACGAAAAATATTGAGCTTATTACCGAACAGGTACGCGCTAAACTCTCCCGTGTGATCACACAGATATACAAAGGGGAGGATGGGGTGATCCGATTACTCACTTTTGATACTTCTACAGAGCAGATGCTCTTACAAAAATCTGTTGAACAAGATGGCGTGAGAAACATTATGTTAAATGTGGGTGAGATCAATGCACTTATTCAGGCAGTGAGCAACAAAGCTGCGGAGCTCTTACAAAAAGGGATATCACCTGTTATTCTTATTGTCGATCCACAGATCCGCAAAGGGATTGCAGAGATATTTGAGCGTTTTTCACTGGAAGTGATCGTACTCTCCCATGCAGAGATCGATGCAAGTGCTACTTTCGAGGTTCTTGGATCAGTCTCTATAGAAGAACAACAAAACTAAAGGAAAATTATTTATGAACAACACCACTTTTTACCATCTCTCACATATCGATCTTGATGGATATAGCTGTCAATTGGTGATGCAATACACACCCTACACCAAACACAACTACAATGCTAACTACGGTGCGGAAGTTAAAGCAAAACTAGAAGAGATACTTGAGCAGATCAAGAAAAATGCCACAGATGCTTATATTCTTGTATCTGATCTAAATCTCACTGCAGATGAGTCAAAATGGTTGCACAACGAGGTTCATAAGCTCAACGAAACAGGTATTCAAGTGACCTTGCAACTCCTTGATCATCACGGGAGCGGAGAAGAGAGTGCAAAAAAATATGCGTGGTATTACCTAGATACCAAAAGATGTGCTACAAAAATTGTGTACGATTTTGCCAAAGAACATTTTGCATTTGATGAACCGAAGTGGATGGAGAAGTTTGTTGCCATTGTCAATGCAGTCGATCTTTGGAAACAAGAAGAGGTGGAGAACTTTGAGTATGGAAAAGTTTGTATGCGCCTTGTCAATGAAACAAGAGAGTTAAACCGCGTGATGTTTCCCATTGAAGACAACCACTATAAATTAACTCTTTTACAAGAAGCAACAAAGTTCATAGATAAAGATGGCGCACCTATACTTTTAGATGATGCGATCCATTTTTTGAAAAAATCTTTTTTTCAGCAAGGGAAAAACAACACCTTAGACAACCTTGCTACAGAGTATATTGTTGAACTCTTAGGAAAAAATCTTGCCAAACGAACTATCTACTACAAAGGGTACAAAGGGTACCTCTCTTATGGTGTTGGCAATACATCCATCATCGGTAATGGATTTTTAACAAAATACCCTGAGTATGACTTTATTGTCGATGTCAGCTACCGTGGTACCATGAGTCTTCGCGCAAACAATCAAGTAAGTGTTGCACAGATCTCTAAAGAGTGGGTAGATGGCGGTGGACATCCAAATGCTGCCGGTGGCAGGATCATAGGTTTTAAAGAGCAGTTTCGCTACGACAAAGTAAAACAGCAAATAGAATCGCTTATCAACCAAAAAGAGTCGGTTGCGGGTGATCTTGTCTATAAGGATTAATTATTACGAAAATATCGTTCTACCCCATTGGCAAGCCCTAGTGCCATCTGTTTTTGATAGTTACGATTTACCAGCCTTCTTGCTTCTGTTGGATGGGTAATAAACCCAACCTCAACTAAAACAGCAGGCATCTGTGCACCTACGAGTACCCAAAAAGGTGCGGGTCGTACACCGCCATCTTTCACTTTGTATTTTTTTCGTAGTGATGCTAAAGTGCTTCTTTGCAGATCGATTGCCAGCTTGTTTGAAGCAACAATATTGTGAGAATTTAATGTTGTAAGAAAACTCTGCTTTCCATAGTAATCCATCTCACTCATATCGGCAGAGTTTTCTTGCGCTGCCACTTTTTTAGCACGACTTGAGCGCGATTTATCTAAAAAGTAACACTCTAATCCATGCGCTTTTTTCGCATTTTTCTTTCCAACTGCATTCGCATGAATACTGATAAAGAGATCTGCTTTTTTTCTATTGGCAAACCTTGTTCTGTTTCTGAGTTTGATAAACTTGTCATTCTTTCTTGTCATATAAACATGATAACCACGCGATCTTAGAATCTTTTGAAGCTCTTTGGCTATTTGCAGTACTACAACTTTTTCACGGTATCGTCTATACCCTATAGCACCCGGGTCTTTACCGCCATGTCCGGCATCAATCACAATCACTTTATTACGATCAAGCCTTGTCGGTGCAGTTACAGTTGCTTTATAGCTCTTTTTCTTTGATGGCACTATCTTGATAATAACCTGATTTGCAGACTTTTTAAAAGAGATGGAAACTTTAGAGTCGTTTTGGATAACCAGCCTAAGTGTATTTGGATTGTATTGTGCTAGCTTAATTTTGTCGATATCCTGTTTTTTAAGTGTTTGTGATTTTGTCAACATAGAAGCATGGATATCAAAAACATATTTATATTTTTTTATTTTGGAATCGTACAGTGAAAAATAGTTAAGCTGATTGGAGCGTAATTTTTTGTCAAATGTCAGCACCAGTCTTCCATTTTTCCAACGAACAGACTTTAACTTGTGTGAAGAGTGTACTTTGACTCTCTTTGCGTACTTATTCTTAGGGGTTTTTTGTTTGGGTATTGGTTTTCTTGCAGATTGAATCTCATAAAGCTCATCAGCATACTGCGACACATCAATGTGGAGTTTTTTTCCACACTTAACAATCCCACCTAAAGCATGAACCTTAAGCTTTTCATCTCCATTCATTAAAGCACGCAAATAAAGATTTTTAAAATCATTATAAGCACAAAACTGATCAACTTTTGCTTCAGAGGCAGCATACTTGCGCGCTTTATTTAGTTGTTCTTGATCGCTTAATGCGTATATATTAACAACAAAAACTAAAAAAAGTGTTGCTAAAAGGCGAACCATCTTGAAAGTTATTCGCCTTGCATCAGTTTATCTAAAAGCTCTTTGACCGAAATGATCTCATTGAGTTTATAACCATTTGATCCTGAGAAAAAAAGTCCCGTCTCTAAGTTTCCTTCATAAGCGTCACTCAATCTATCAGCAATACAAAAACCAACCGCTTTCGCCTCTTCCCCCCTGTTACATGGAGCAACACAGTTCGAGATACATTTGATATCCGGTCCCTCTCGCTTCTCGACAAGTTTTGTAAGGTTGGTAACAACTCCGCGAGCCGGATACCCTACAGGTGAACTCATAAGCTTGATCGAATCCTCCGTTGCATCCAAAAGTACTTTTTTAAGGTTGGCATGTGCATCACACTCATAGGTACCGATAAATCTCGTACCCATCTGCACACCCTTGGCACCCAAAGCCATCATCTCTTCAATATCTTTTTTATCCCAAATTCCACCGGCTGCAATTACTGGGATATCCCCCCAATTTTTCGCCTCTGCCACAACAGGCTCAACAAGATTTTCAAGCTGATACTCATCCATCAGGCACTGCTCATAGGTAAAACCTTGATGTCCTCCCGATTTTGGACCCTCTAACACCACAGCATCTGGCAGACGATTGTAACGCTTTTCCCATCTACGACAGATCAACTTCAGTGCTTTTGCAGAGGAGACAATAGGTACAAGTGCTACATCGGGATACCCTTCGGTAAACTCAGGCATATTCGTAGGCAGTCCTGCTCCTGTTATGATGATGTCAATCCCTGCCTCACAAGCATCTCTTACAACACGCCCATAATCGTTAATAGCATAAAGGATATTCGCAGCAAGCGGCTTATCGCCACAAATCTCTCGTGCACTCCTTACTATAGCTTCAAGCCCCTCTTTAGAATAAAAGTTTGCTTCACTCAACGGTCTATCTGCAACTAATTTTTTAGAAAACTCTTTATTTTTATAATAACCCGTACCAACAGCAGAGATCACACCAAGTCCACCCTCTTTTGAAACAGTTCCAGCAAGTTGATCCCAGCTAATCCCAACACCCATACCACCTTGTATGATTGGCTTTTCAATGGTATATTTTCCTATCTGTAGTGGTTGAAAACTCATTATTTCACCTTTAACTTTGCAAACTTTCTTTTCCCTACTTGTAAAAGATACTCACCAGCAGTAAGTTGTAAATTCACATCTGAAACTTTTTCTTGGTTTATTTTAACACCACCTTGCTTAATATCACGCCTTGCTTGAGAAGTTGAAGGCTCAAGTTTACAGTCAACCAGTGCTTTTGCTATCCAAACTTCACCATCATTATATGTAAATTCTTCTATATCACTAGGAACCTGATTCTTTGTATGAACTTTCTCAAACTCCTCTTTTGCCTTGCGTGCTGCGTGTTCATCGTAAAATCTCGCCGTGATTTCCAGTGCAAGATCCTCTTTAACTTTTTTAGGGTGCACACTGCCATCTGCTACGCCCGCCTTAAGAGTTGCTATCTCATCGAGTGATTTTGTTGAGAGAAGTTCATAATAGCGCCACATCAAATCATCTGAGATGCTTAACACTTTTCCAAACATATCGTTAGGCGCATCACTCACACCAATGTAGTTGCCCAAAGATTTACTCATCTTCTGCACACCATCAAGACCCTCTAAAATAGGCATCATGAGTACTGCTTGCTGTTTTTTGACATTGTACGCTTTTTGCAATTGACGCCCCATAAGCAGGTTAAACTTTTGATCTGTTCCACCTATCTCGATGTCTGACTTGAGATGAACACTGTCATACCCTTGTAAAAGTGGGTACATAAACTCACTCACAGCTATCGGCGTATTTGCAGCGTATCTTTTGGAAAAGTCATCACGCTCTAACATCCTTGCTACTGTTAGGTTTGATGCCAGTGAGATCATATCTGCCGCACTCATCTTGCCAAGCCAATCATCGTTATAAACGATATCTGTCTTAGTTTCGTCAAGAATTTTAAAAGCTTGTGTTGTGTAGCTGTCAATATTGTGAATAATCTCCTGCTTTGTCAACACTTTTCTTGTAGCACTTTTGCCTGTAGGATCGCCGATAGTTGCAGTAAAACTTCCTATCAGAAACTGTACTCTTGCACCATATTTTTGAAAAGTAGCCAATTTTTGCAGTAAAACTGTATGACCTAGGTGAAGATCGGGTGCAGTTGGATCAAATCCGGCCTTTACCGTATAGCTCTTACCCTCTTCAAAATAGCTTTTTAATAGTTTCTCAATTCTCTCTATGTCAATAATTTCAGCAGTTCCGCGACTAATCTCTTTTAACGCTTCTTGTACCATATAACTTTCTCTTTTTTTAATTTTTATAAGCATCATCACTGCGAACGAGATGCACCACTTTAATTTTTGACTCAATTTTACCACGAAGTGTATTAATATCCGCTTCTTTTGATTCAAAAACTATATCACAGTACTTGATATAGTCTGTATTTTCTTTGCCCAACTCTATCGATGTGATATCGATATTTTGTTTTGCCAGATATGCTAAAAACTCTGCTAAAGCACCTTTTTCATTGTGTAGCGATGCAATAAGTTTATACCTATAAAGATTCTCTTTTGTCCACTGAACAAACACCATTTTATGTTTTTTATGAAGCTCTTCACCCCCCTTTTGGCACATCTTATGATGGATATGCGCTTTACCTTTCTCATAAAACGCCATAATCTCATCACCAAATTTTGGATGGCAACAATAATCAAACACGACATCATGAACAGAATTGTTTGCATAAAGCTCTATAGCACCGATCTTATAATGTTTGAGTTTAAAACGGTGTCGCGTTATAAAACGTCTAAAGCGGCTGTTTTTGGAGATCTCTACAATATACTTATGGAGCACATTTTTAAGATGCTCTGCATCGGTTGCGATGTGCGCTATATTTTCGCAAGCGTTACTTTTAAACCACTCCATTATACGGGAAGGGTTCAATCCCATAATCGTTGCTACAATATTTACGGCAATTCTTGTATTGATATCACGAAGACGTGCATTGCAGTTTAACTTCATATTGGTTTTTGCTTTAGATGTCTTGACAGCATCGATCCATGAACATCTTGTTACAACATCATCTACAGTTTCTACTTTGACAATATCACCATTATTGAGTTTTGTCAGTAACGATACCTTTGTTTTATTCACATAAGCAATATTTGCTTTGTTGCCGATATCTGTATGAACTGCATAAGCAAAGTCTAAAACTACAGCACCACGAGGTAGAGTAAACGCATCTCCTGTTGGTGAAAAAACAGAAATATCTTCCGAATAGAGATCGTTTTTGATCAGTTCGTAAAAATCCTCTATAGATTCATTTTGGTACTGTAAGTTGTTTAGCCAGTCAAGCTTAATGTTATTGCCGCCAGATTTGTATTTCCAATGCGCTGCAACACCAAGTTCGGCAGTTTTATGCATCTCATACGTTCTAATCTGCACCTCAAAGATTGCTGTTTTATAAAACACCGTCGTATGGATCGTCTGGTAACTGTTTTCTTTTGAAACAGCAATGTAGTCTTTAAAACGTGAAGCAAGCGGTTGAAAGTTCAGGTGCACAATTCCAAGTGCATCATAACACTGCAAAGGTTTTTCTACAAGGATTCTAATCGCTAAAAGGTCAAGTACCTCATCGATACTCACACCCTTTCGCTGCATCTTCAAATAGATTGAGTATCTGTGTTTAATACGTGAAAGTATCTCAAACTCATCTTCACAAAAACCATTTTGCACCAAAAGGTTTGTTATATGTTGCTTGATATCATTGATCTTCATCTCGATCGCATGATAATTTATGTCAAGATAATTATCAATAAAATGCTTTTGCTCAGGAAACAAGTAAGCAAAACTAAGATCCTCTAGAAGGTTTTTTATATAACTAATCCCCAACCTGTGTGCTATGGGTGCATAAACAACTAATGTCTCTTCAGAGATCCTTTTTTGTTTGTGTGGTGGCAATGCATCGAGTGTAAACATATTGTGCAATCTATCGCACAGCTTAACAACCAAAACTCGTACATCTTGGATACTTGCCAACAACATCTTTCGAAATGAAAGGGCAGAAACGATCAGTTTCTCATCTGAACTCGATGCAACAAGTTCACTGTCTCTAATATTATCAATTTTTGTAAGACCGGAGACCAGATGAGCTACATCTTCTCCAAATTTTTGCTCGATCTCCTCTATACTCACCTCTGTATCTTCTACGATATCATGCAAAAGCGCAGCTATAACCATAGCTTCATTGCTCGCAATAGAAGCGACAATAGAAGCGACAAGAATTGGATGTATCACATAAGGCTCTCCGCTCTTTCGCCATTGCCCCTCATGGGCATCTATCGAAAAAGTGATTGCATCTTGTAATTTAGGTGTTTTTTGGATGAGCGTGAAGAGGTGTTGCAGTGCTCCATCGATATCATGAAGATGTTTTACTTTTTCAATATCTACCTGATTCAATGAGATATCTGCTTTTATCTATTGCTAGACTTAATAAAACCCTCTACTTTGATAAGTCCCTCTGCGATCTCCATCAAAGCAAGGTCAGTCGATTTTATGTTAGAATTACTTATACTTAATTTACTCGTAGCGCCGTTTTCTAGCTCATCTGAGCGTTTTGCCACTGCCATAGCCAACTTGTAACGATCCATCGATGGATTTTCATTTAAAACTTTTGCTGTTAATTCTTCAATTTTCATCTCTTTCCTTTATTTTACAATAGAACAGTTTTGCATATTTTCATTATGAAGGATATCTAAAAGATTCCCCTCTTTAAACATGTCACAGACAATGATTGGCAATTTGTTATCTTTTGCCAATGCAATAGAAGTATCATCCATCACTTTGATATGATCTTGGAGCGCCTGATCATAACCGATCTTATCAAGCTTCACGGCATCATCAAACTTCGCAGGATCTTTATCGTAAACTCCATCAACTTTTGTTGCTTTAACAATCACTTCCGCCCCGATCTCAACAGCTCTCAGTGTTGCAGCGGTATCTGTTGTAAAGAAAGGGTTTCCCGTTCCTGCCGCAAAAATAACGACACGCCCTTTTTCAAGATGCCTAACCGCTCTTCTGTTGATATATGGCTCAGCGATCTGTTCCATCTTGATCGCTGTTTGCATACGAACCTGCAAACCGGCATGCTCACAAGCTTCCTGCATAGCAACACCATTAATAACCGTAGCGAGCATCCCCATGTAGTCACCGCTTGTACGCTTAATAATACCATCTTGTGCGGCGGTTACCCCTCGGATAATATTTCCACCGCCAATCACAATACCCACTTCAATGCCCGCTTCAACAAGAGATTTGATCTCCTGAGCAATAAACTTGAGTATCTGCGTATCTATACCATGACCAGCCTCACCGGCAAGAGCCTCACCGGAGAACTTGACTAAAACGCGTTTATGAGCCATGTATGTACCTTCACAATAAATTCTGAGAATTATACTCAAGAATCTCTTTAAAATTGCTTTGAAAGCATCTTTATCAAGATATTTCTTTGTTATACAACAGTATATACGAGATAATCTCAGAGAAAACGACCGCTCTTTTATCCTCCGGATTTACAACCATCAGATCAATTATCTTAGCCAGATTTTCATCGATATCCGGAACCAATTTTCTTATTGGTTCCGGTTTCTCTTTTTTTAAGACATTACTAAAGCGTTCAACTGCACTATAAGGTTCTTGCTTAGTAAGTTTATAGTAAAGTTTTCTACCAAGATCAAAGAGTTCAAACTCTTCAATCTTCCCTGTTTGCACCTTTGTCTCAAACCCCATCTCAAGATCGATATGTTTCTCTCGCAAGTATGTTTGTAAAATGATCATAAATCCTATAGCTGCATAAGAGTAATTTTGTAAAACTCTTTGAATAAACATCTCAAAACTTTCATTGGCAAGTTTGAGTTTTTTATACTCAAGCATCAATGATTCAAGATAATACTTAGCATACTCCAGCGGCACACCTTTAAGTACAGTTCTTGCATGAGATGATTCTTGCAATAAAGTTCCCCCAAGCATAATATCAACACCAGGTACACTTTTACCTTCAAGTTTTGCTTTGCATCCCAAAAGACCGATATCACCAAGATCGTGAATACCACACCCTTTTACACAAGCTGACCAGTAGATGCGCACCATCCCATCAAGCTTAATCTTTTGTGTTAAATACTCTGATAAAGCGATAGCATCTGATTTTCCAGGGATAACACCAAAGCTACATGTATCACTTCCGGCACACGAGATCATGTGGTTGAAAAAGACAGAATCAATATTTTTATATTTTTGAAAGAGTCCCGCTTGCAACACACTCTCTACATCGTTTTCATCTATTTGCACAATGTAGAGATTTTGATCGATACTCAAACGGATGGCTCCGCCATATTGCTCTGCTAGTTTTGCCGCTTCGATCATCCCCTCACCACTAAAGATACCTGCCTTAACGACACAATGCACAGCCACTTTGTCATCTTTTAGCGCCACCTGCCCCTCTTTTGCATCGTAATGCTCAAGGTTTACCAGTGTTTCGCCACCACTTTGAAACTCCATACCGGCACGCTGCTTGATCGCTTCTACGAGGTTTTGCATCCCCACCTCTGCTATAAAAAAATGCAGTCTGTTTTTGTTGCGGTTATCTCGAAAACCATACTCCTTAAAGATCTCAATAAGTGCAGTAAAAAATGGTACTACCTCACCTTTTTTGACAAAAACATCAGCGTTCTTTGCAACTACACCAACACGACCGCCAAGATACACATTAAAACCAAATCTTCCGTTTTTACTCGCAAGTACAAACGAGCAGTCATGGGAGAATACATTACATCTGTTTGTATAACTACCGTTGATCGCTGTGTTGAATTTTCTAGGAAGTGTACCGATCCAGTCAGATTTTTTCAAAAACACCTCTTGCATCTGCTCAATAAGCTCCATGCAAGGTATAACATTATCATACGCAAGTCCATCAAGTGGATCGGTAACAATATTTCTTAAGTTATCGATCCCTGTTTGATAAGTTGTAATTCCGACAGATTCCAATTCACTTAAAACTATCGGCATATCTTCAATCGTCAAATAACGAAGCTCCACCTGCATACGGGTTGTGATATCGATATAATCGTTTCCATACTTTTTAGCAACTTCACCAACCTTGAAAGCCTGTGCAGGTGTTAACTGCCCACCTGGGATACGCACACGAAGCATAAAGTGATTTTTTCCGTTTGATTTCTCTTTGTCAAAGATACCAAAATATTTAAAAAACACACTCTTATCTTCAGCAGCAATAGCATCATAACCTTGCTTTGCATACTCTTGCAGTTGTGCAAAAGCTTCTTCGTAAGTCTTTAAACTTTTTTGTTTCTCAATTTTGTTGATTTTTTTGTTTCTTGATTCAAACGCTTCTTGGAGTAGCTGCATCATCTTTTCCATTTATATTTAAGATGATCCAATTATAAGGTATTTAAACCTTTTTTAGTACAACTTTTTGATTATTTTTTATACAATTTGCATCGATTTTTGCGCTATTTTGATTCCCTCAAAAGCTGTTTTGGTGTGTGTGATCGCTCCACTTATCTCCTCTTGGGCAAATGCAATCCCCTCAGGCACTTTTGCAGAGTGAAGCTGGATGGCAGTTTGTTTAAAGTTTGGCTCACCAGATTTTGGACAAAAACTCTCCTGAGTGAGGGTGTTGATAAGCTGGGCATTAAAATGAAACGGCACAAACACCGTCCCCTCTCTCACACTTCCCGTAACTCTCACGATCACATCTTCTACCCTGCCCCTTGGGCTTGAGAGGCTGATTCGATCCCCTGAGCGCACTTGCAGTTTTGCCGCATCTTTTGGACTAAGATCCACCCACGCTTCAGGTGCGAGATTGTCCAAAATATCGATACTTCTTGTTTTGGTTCTGGTGTGCCACTGCTCCACTGTTCGACCAGTGTTGAGTACCATTGGAAACGCCTCACACACACTCTCAGCCATCAAGAACCAATCGGCACAAATAAGGTTTGCTTTTTGATCTGGTGTTCTAAATGGGATATCTTCACTATAGAGCCGTTTTGTGCCAAGCGGATGCTCCTTGTTACATGGCCACTGTATCCCTCCATGCTCTTCCAAAAGCTCATAAGTGATCCCACTATAATCACACAACTGTCCTTTTGAAACCTTGCGCCACTCCTCAAAAGCATCTCGCGGCTCACTCCAACCAACAAAAAGCATCTCATGAACACCATCGAAATATTTGGAAAACTCCAAGATGATATGAAAATCACTTTTACTCTCTCCATAAGGTGCAACAGCCTTGTTGGCTTTGTTACAGCGGCGCTCTGAGTTGGTATAAACCCCCTCTTTTTCTCCCCAAGTCGCTGCTGCAAATACTACATCGGCTATCTCGGCGGTATCGCTCATAAACGCATCTTGCACCACCAAAAGATCAAGTTTTGCCAAAGTTTTTCGCAGTTTTTCTTGATTAACAAAGCTTACAAGCGGATTGGTTGCAGTGATCCAAAGTGCCTTGATCTCTCCGCGATCGATCGCATCGATAATCTCGGCATATTTATACCCTCGCTCCCTTGGAATAATCTCCTCAGGTACATTCACAATGGCAGCATACTCTTTGAGTGCTACCTCATCTCCAAAGTTTCTATACCCCGGTAAGCTTGAGGTAAAGCCTGTCTCACGCGTTCCCATAGCGTTACACTGTCCGGTGATTGAAAAGGGACCTGCCCCCTCGCGACCGATCTGTCCTGTTAAAAGGTGCAAGTTGATAATGGAGCTTACCGTATCAGTTCCCATAAACGACTGATTAACCCCCATTGTCCATGCACTAAGCACCCTCTCTTGGGCTGCAAATTGACGCGCTAACTCATAGAGGGTTTTCACATCAATACCGGTGATATTTGCTACCTCTTGCGGCGGGTAGTTTTGCAGATGTTTTTGTAGCTCCTTAAATCCGTTGACATATTTTTTAATGTATTCCTCGTTATGCCACCCCTGCTCTAAAATGATATACGCCAAACCGTTAAAGAGTGCCAAGTCGGTTCGTGGCTTGATCGGGATATAGATATCTGCCATCTGTGAAGTTTTAGAGGCTCTTGGATCGATCACAATCACTTTTTTTGTAGGGCGTTTGTTTTTATTTACATGTAGCGTGAGGATTGGATGGTTATCGGCGATATTGGCACCGATTAAAAAGATCGTATCTGCTTTTTCAAAATCCTCATAACTCCCAACAGGTCCGTCACTTCCAAGTGATTGTTTATACCCCATCACGGCACTTGCCATACAGAGTGTGGTATTGCCATCATAGTTGTTTGTCCTAAGACCTAGTTGCACAAACTTTCCTAATGTATAAAACTCCTCGGTTAAAAACTGTCCCGTACCAATCACCGCAACCGCTTTGTTGCCATGCTCTTGCTGGATCCTTTTAAATTCGTTACTAACTTTACTAAACGCCTCATCCCACGAAGCACTTTGAAGCTTGCCATCTTTTTTGATAAGTGGTGTGGCAACTCTATGGGGTGAGTTGATCATCTGATGTTCACTTAACCCTTTTGGGCAAAGTGTACCTTGATTGACAAAATGTTTTGGATTGCCTTTGGTATAAACTGCCTTACCATCTTTGACACCTATGTAAAGCCCACACCCTACACCGCAGTATCCACATGTAGAAAACACCCACTTATCGGGCTTTTTTGCATCACTTATCATCCCAAAAGTTGCATCGTGTGAGAGTTTATACTTCTCCTCTTTAATATCAAACCCAAAAAAATCTTTTATCTTCTCAATCATTGCTAACCCCTCTGCTTACCGACAAAAAATCCACCTGCCATCCCAAGTGGTACTACCGTTGTGTAGAACAAAAATCTATCACTTATCTCACTGACAAAACTCACCACCAGCACCAAGAACAACAAAAATGTTGCCAACATCAGTGAGCCTTGTGCCACAAAAACCAAAACCAAAAGCGGTAACAACACACCACCTAGAACTGCTGTTGCAAAACGAAAAATTTTGACTTTACCAAAATGCTCGTTGAGCAGTTTTTTGGTACGCTGGAGTTGGTACTCATTCTCTTTGGCATCAAGCGTTCTGATATCCTCATAAGAGAAAAATATCTGCGACACCGCTAAAATCATCCCAAGTGCCGTAATAGGAACAACAACACTGCTAAAACTAAACAAAGCACTGACAAATGCCACGAAAAATATCCCAATATACGCTACACCAAAAAACTTGTAGTTGGTGGTTATGCGATTCCACGATGGTCTGGCTTTGATGCGGTAGATCATACTTTGTGCATAGATACCATAAACCCCTGTTAGAAGTGTTACAAGCTCTACAGCAACTCTTATCTGCCATGCGACATCAAACATATAAAGTGCGACAACCACTGTCATTAAAGCTGTAAATACACCCAATGCCAGAGCCTCTCTTGAGAGCCACGATGTTTTGATGTTTTTCATCGCCATCATCGCCATAAACGGCCTTCCAAGGTGCAAAGCAGAAAGCGGTAAACCAATAGCAGCCGGCAACATCACCATAAATGCCATCACCCAGTTTGTGGCCTCAAAACCAAAAAGACTCATCACATCACCAAGAAAAAGTGCGAAAAATCCACCCAGCGAGATTTGAGTGAGTACCGTCATAAAAACAAGCGGCAACTCTTTGTGTGCCGGTTTTAAGATATGCTCATCGATCTCTTTCATATTCTCTGGAAGATTTTCAGGCAGAGTGTAGCGTGTTGTGGAGTTGGTGATGCGCGCATCTGGTAAAAACGGCATATTTGCTTCATTATCGATCTGCTCCTCTAGCCACTCATCTACTTTCACAGTCTCGATCTCAATCGCACCTGCTGGACACGCTTGCACACAAGCCGGAGATTGACCCACCTCAAGCCTTTCGTGACATAAATGACATTTGGTGACAATGTTACGCTCCTCATGAAATACAGGCACACCGTAGGGGCAGTTCCATGTACAGTATTGACACCCTATACAGATCTCATCTTGATGAAAAACGATCCCGTTATCTAGCTTGACGTAAGACTCCGTTGGACACCCTTTTAAACACTCAGGATCTATACAGTGGTTACAACTCATGGAGTTAAGCATCTGCGTAAAGGCTGGAAAATCTCCCCCCTCCATCTCACCGACACGACGCCATTTGATATCGGCAGGGTTGTTATTTTGCTCATTACATGCAACTTCACAACAACGACACCCTACACACTTCACAGCATCAAAATGAAACCTATACTGCTCCCCCTCCTTAAGTGGTAGCACATCTATCGAATAGGATCCACACTGCATTCCGGTATCGGCTTCATGTTCTATAAAACTCTCTAAAGGTGTTTGCATCTTTGTTATCTTCTTTATAAAATTGTATCCGTATTCTATCTATATTTTGGTTCTATTTTGAAACTTTATTGATTATTTTTTATACAATTTTTTGAACATTTCTCAATATCATATGAGTATAATTCGACCAACAATTAAAAAATAAAAGGTTAAATATGGCAGGATTTAAAAACTTAAAAGGGCAAGGAGATTTTCCCACCCTTTTTATGGCGTTTTTGTATTTCGATATGAGTTTTATGGTGTGGACGATGCTAGGACCACTCTCTACTGAGATCGCTGAAGCACTCGCTAAAACAGGCTTCATCATCACAGCGGGACAAAAAGCGACACTCCTTTCACTCCCTATCCTCTCTGGTGCAATTTTAAGGATCGTTCTTGGTTTTGGTGTTGACAAGCTTGGTGCAAAGACAACAGCACTTATTGCGCAGTCTATTGTTATTGCTTCACTTCTTACAGCTTACTTTATGGCTGAGAGTATCACTTACAACATCTTACTTTTAGTCGCACTAGGTCTTGGTTTTGCAGGGGCAAGTTTTGCTGTAGCATTACCACAAGCTGGTCAGTGGTATCCGCCAAAACTTCAAGGTGTTGTTCTTGGGATCGCAGGGGCTGGAAATATCGGTGTTGTTCTTGACTTTTTATTGGCTCCAAAGATCGCTGAGCATTTTGGTTGGTACTCAGTTTTTGGTGTGGGTGCTACGATGGCCATTGTAGTGTTTGTGGCGTATCTTTTCTTGGCAAAAGATGCTCCAAAAGAGATCTACACGCCAAACCCTAAAAAAGTCAAAGACTACATCAAACTGCTTGGTGACAAAGACACATGGTGGTTTAACCTCTTTTACGCTGTGAGTTTTGGTGGTTTTGTTGGATTTGCAGGGTATATGAAAGTGTATCTGATGAACACTTACCAAGCCGATATGAGTGCATTTGGCCTAGATATACTTGATGAGGGCAATGTTAAAGTAGTTGCAGGATATTTCGGAGCGATCTGTATCTTTGCCGGTGCGGTATTGCGTCCTGTTGGCGGTAACATCGCAGACAAGATCGGTGGGGTAAAAGCGCTCTACTTTTTCTATGGTGCCGTTGCTGTTTTGGTAGCGATCACAGCACTTGTAAAACTGCCTTTTTATGTGGCTATCTTGATCTTATTTTTAATTATGGCAAACCTTGGTATGGCAAACGGAGCGGTTTTTCAGCTAGTGCCTCAGAGATTTGGTAAAGATATTGGGATCATGACAGGTCTTGTTGGGTGTGCCGGTGGTTTAGGTGGTACAGCACTCATTAAAACACTTGGATGGAGCAAAGGTGCATTTGATGGGTATAGCGCAGGATTTTTGCTCTTTGGTGCTGTTGTTCTTGTTGCTATCTCCGGTCTTTCACTTGTAAAAACAAGATGGAGAACAACTTGGGGCGTTCAAGCTGGTGGAAGAATTTAATATAAACAAAGTATAATACTCTATGGCTCGTACAAAAGTAAAAACAAGTGGTTTCTCTCTTGCTAAAGGGAAGATGCTTACTGGAGATGATTTTTATGAGGTAAAAACCTTTGGTAACCTCACCGTTGCAGTAGTGTGCGATGGTGTAGGAAGTGCCGCTGAAGGCGCAGCTGCAGCTAAAAGGGTAAGCAACTATCTCATAAGTAACTTCAAACGGCGTCCAAAATCGTGGTCGATTGAGAAGTCAATACTCAGTTTTATCCAATCGATCAACGAAATCCTCTACAAAGAATCTCTTGCCAATTATGAACGAAGCGAACTTGTCACCACCCTTGCGATGGTAGTGATCCAAGGTGAGCGACTTTATGGAGCCAATGTTGGTGACAGCAGGGTTTATCTGCTACGGGACAACACCCTGAATCAACTCTCAAAAGATCATGCAATGGATGAAAAGGGGTATGAAAATGTCCTCACACAAGCCATTGGGATCGATCAAGAGGTTGAGCCGTTTTACTTTGAAAATATTATCCAAGAAAATGACAAACTACTACTTTGTAGCGATGGGTTGTACAATGTTTTAAGTGAAGATATTCTCACACAGATGCTAGAGCTAGGCGCACATGCTCTTGTAAAAAAAGCAAGCAAACTCACCGAGGATGATCTTCCAGATGATACTACAGCGATTGTTTTGGATATTCAAGAGATCGATGCAACAATTCAGATGCGCAATCAAAACATCATCATCCCAAAAACACTTAAAGCCGGAGATGATATCGACGGTTACATCTTAGAGGAGTCACTTATCCAAAATGAGCGCACATGGCTAGCTACTAAAAAAACGAAACAGTATGTATTAAAGTTCGCACCCCATGAGGCTGTTGATGATGAGCAAATCTTAGATCTGTTTATCAAAGAAGCGTGGAACGCAAAACGGCTCAAATCACCCTACTTTCCAAAAGCAGTGATCCCTAAAAACAGAACGATGCGTTACTATGTGATGCAGTATATTCCTGCAGAGACACTGGCACAATACATGCAACACAGGACGCTTAGCATCGAAGATGTGATCAAACTTGGGGTGACATTGTTGCAGATGTCGCAGTTTTTAGTCGGTAAAGACTTGGTGCATGGCGATATCAAACCGGAAAATATTTTGATTATCCAAAACGAGGATGAAGATATCGCTTTTAAAGTGATCGATTTTGGCTCCATTACAGAGATATTTGCCACAGATTCAAAAGCTGGTACACCAAGCTACCTCTCACCGCAACGCTTTGCCGGTGAGGCTATCAACGAATCGAGTGAAATTTTTGCAATAGGTGTGACACTTTATCAAGCACTCACAAGCAAATACCCCTACGGGGAGATTGAGCCGTTTCAAACACCAAGCTTTAAAGAAGCACAACTACCAAGCAAGTACAACAAAAATATCCCGCCATGGCTCGATAGTGTTGTTTTGCGCTCTATCGCTATAGAAAAAGAAAAACGGTACGAGCACTTCTCAGAGATGGTTTTTGAGATCACCCACCCTGAAAAGGTAAGACCATATTTCAAACCAAATGCCACACTGATAGAAAAAGACCCGGCAAAATTTTACCGCATCGGCTTTACCATCATGACCATACTCAATATGATCCTGTTTGGATTGTTGTTGCGTTAAGATGCTATAATTTCTTAAAAACTATCAAGGAATTATATGCAACCATTTTTACCCTTTAGATGTGACTTAGACACCTTTAGCGATGAGCTACAAACCATCATCGAACAAAACACCAAAGAGATCGAAAAACTTTTAGCTATCAAACAAAAAACTTATGCCAATTTTGTCAAACCGTTTGAGGAGCTAGAGGAAAAACTCAATCTCTTTGTTACACCACTCTCACACCTCAACAGTGTCAACAACTCAGAAAAAACACAAGAGGTTTATGCAGAGGCTTTACCCGTTATTACAGAATACTCCACAAGACTTTCGCAAAATATTAAGATCTACAACGCCTACAAAGAGATCTTGGCAAACGAACAAGACTCACTCAACTACGAACAAAAAAGGGTCTTAGAGCTTAACATCCAACATTTTGAGCTTAGTGGTGCACACCTTGATGATGCTACAAAAACAAGACTGCAAGAGATCAACCTGCGCAAAAGTGAACTTGCCAACGACTTCTCCCAAAACCTCCTTGATGCAACCAATGCGTATGAGAAGATCATCGAAGATAAAGCGGACATTAAAGGCTTACCGCAAAGCGAGATAGAACAGGCAAAATTTGAAGAGGATGGTAAAACAAAGTACAAATTCACCCTGCAGATTCCCTCTTATATCGCTTATATGACTTATGGACCAAACAGAGAGATACGCGAGGAGCTTTACAAAGCCTACACAACACGCGCACCACAAAACGCTGCAATCATCGATGAGCTTTTAGAACTTCGAGATGAGAGTGCGAAACTGCTTGGCTTTAACAACTATGCAGAGTTTTCACTCGCTACCAAAATGGCGCCAACTACCGATAAAGTGCTGAAGTTTTTAAACTCTTTGCTTGACAACGCTACTACTCAGGCAAAAGAGGAGCTAAATGAGCTGCAAAAGATCGCCCCACACCCACTTGAGAGTTACGATACAGCCTACTATAGCGAGATTTTAAAAAAACAAACCCATGAGATCGATGAGGAGGAGTATCGCCCTTACTTTGAGCAAAAAAGTGTTGTCAGTGGGATGATGCAGTTTTTACACAATATCTTTGGGATCGAGTTTAAAGTCGTAGATATTGATCTTTGGGATGCAAAGGCTTACGCGTACGATCTTTTCATTGATGGCAAACTTCGCTCAAGACTCTACCTTGATCTTGAAGCTAGAGAGTCTAAGCGGGGTGGTGCTTGGATGCATGATTGGCAATCACACTATGTCGATCATTACGGCAATACGCACCTAGCGAGTGCTTTTGTGGTGTGTAATTTTCCGCCAAGCAAAGATGATAACCCATCACTGCTTCGCCACGATGATGTGGTAACCCTCTTTCATGAGATGGGGCATGCTATCCACCATCTCCTTAGTGAAGTGAGTGAGAGTGAAGTAAGCGGTGTGCATGGCGTAGAATGGGACGCAGTGGAGTACCCGTCACAGTTTTTAGAAAACTTTGCGTATGAGCCAGAGGTGTTAAAGATCTTTGCAAAGCACTACAAAACAGGGGAAATACTCCCAGATGCAATGATACAAAAACTGATCGATGCCAAAAACTTCCTCTCAGCGATGGCGATGTTAAGGCAGTTGGAGTTTTCACTGTTTGATTTTATGTTGCATCTCAAACCGCAAAAAGGTGATGGTGTGCAAAAACTGCTTGACTCGATCCGAGAGAAAACCTCACTTATCAAACCACCTAGCTACAATAAGTTTCAAAACGGTTTTGCCCACATTTTTGCCGGTGGTTATGCTGCTGGGTATTACAGTTATAAATGGGCGGAAGTTCTAAGTGCCGATACATTCTATGCGGTTGTCGATGATGGGCTTAACTCCAGCCAAACAGCCAAACGCTACCGTGGTATCATCTTGCGAAGCGGTGGTGCGAAGTCGATGCAAGATCTTTATATTGAGCTTATGGGTAAAGAAGCAGATGTGAAACAGCTCTTGCGCCTTAACGGGATCAACGATTGAGAGTTTTTCTGGCGTTACATATAGCAATACTGCTGTTGTGGGGAGGCAACTTAAAAATAGCAACCTACAATGTTGAAAACCTTTTCGATCTGCAAAAAAGTGGCTATGAGTATAGTGAATATATCCCCTACGGCAAATCACTCTGGAACGATCACGCTTACAAAACAAAGCTAAAAAATATCGCTCAAGTGATCAAAGATATCGATGCCGATATCATAGCCCTCGAAGAGATCGAATCGCTCCAAGCACTCAAAGATCTCCGTTTTGAGCTAAAGAGAAACGGACTTTACTACCAATATTTCAAGATAGCCGATGCGAAAAACACCACCGTTAAAGTTGCCATCCTTAGCAAAATCCCTTTTATCTACACCAAAGAGATCGTTGTGGGGTACTCTTACGCTTTTAGAAATATTTTAGAGGCAAAATTTCGTATCGGTGGTGAAGATCTTTACATCTTTGTTAATCACTGGAAAAGCAAAGGTGGGCATGAGAGTATGCGCGTAGCGTGTGCAAAGGCGCTTAAAAAACGCGTTTTAGAGCTTGGTGAGCAAAATATCATTGCGCTTGGAGATTTCAACTCCCATTATGAAGAGTACATCACTTTTAAAAGGAAAAGAAAACTCAACGACACCGAAGGCATCACAGGGATCAACCATATCCTAGGCACCATCAACTACCAACAAAAACTCCACAAACCGTTACATGTAACAACAGGGGAGTTTTACAACCTTTGGTACGATGCTAAAAGTGAGGATCGTTTTAGTTACATCTACCGAGGTAAAAAAGAGGTGCTGGATAATATCTTAGTCAGTGCCAAATTAGTAGATAGTAAAGGATTGGACTACACTGAGGATTCGATTCACAGTTTCAAAGCCCCTTACCTTTTTAGAGGAAAAAAGATCTACCATTGGCAGATGCGCTGGGGAAAAGTTCGTAAACATAAAAATAAAGGCTACTCAGACCATCTGCCTGTACTTGCAAAATTTCAATACTAAAGTTTGTGAACTACGCAATTCTCAGCAACATCAAACGGCGTACAAAAAGCACCACAAGAGCCACAGCGAGTATCTTAAAGTCGATCTCACTTGCGATGTGGATGTTGGCAAATGTATCGCTTTGTGTCGCTTCTACTCCAAGCGCTTGCATCGAAAGGATTTTTGGTGAATATACACCACAAAAGAGCAATGATGTCGCAACGACAACAAATGCCGAGATAAGCAAAATTGTATCGCGCTGCCCCATTTTATAGATCATCGCTTCATACACCACCACATAAAAAGCGACAAAATAGATCCAGTAGGAAAAACGGTGAAATATCTCACCCATGATGATACCTGCATTGTAATGATTAAGCAGCATCCCTTTTAAAATGGTATCACTATGAAAAACAACAGGAGCAACAAACGCACCCAAAATCAAAACTGCTCCAAAACTTGCAGCCAAAACAATCAAATAACTAAAATCCAGATAGATATTTCTTTTATACATTCACTGCAACCTTAATGTAAAACCTCTGTCAAATCCGCTGTAATCTTTGTAAAATTCAAGACTCTCATAACATCTGTTTTTTAAATAACTTTGTATTTTATCTTTTTGATCATAACCTATCTCACAAAAAAAGTATTTAGTTCCTCTGCTTAAGACTGCATCAAGAAGATCACGGATAATCTCATCTCCAACTTCACCCCCAAAAAGTGCGTTTTGTGGCTCGTACGAGAGATTTTTTTCAAGCTTAACACCATTGGCGATATAAGGGGGATTGGACACAAGGTACTCAAACGCTTCATCAACATTATCCAAAAGTGAACCAAGGCGTAGCTCGATTCTGTTTTGCAAATTAAACTTTTTGATATTTTTTTTTGCTACCTCAAGTGCTTTGGGTGAGATATCTATAGCGATAAACTTGGCACAGTTGAAGTGAAGTGCCAACATGATCGAGATGATCCCACTGCCCACACCTACCTCTACAAATGTCGCGGTGCTACCTTGATCGATCTCTTTTTTAACAGCATCGATGAGCAGCTCTGTCTCAGGGCGTGGTATTAAAGCCCCTTCATCGATGTAAAACTCCTGCGAGTAAAAACTAACCCTATTGGTAATATACTCAAGGGGGATGTTTTGTGCCCTTTTTGCAACCATAGCAAAATAATTATCGCCCACATCCACTTCGCTATTTTGGTTAGTGATGAGCCAAAGTTCATCCTTATTAAAGTAGTGGATCGCCAAAAGCTGTGCTTCACGCTGTGCTCTTGGGATATTTTTTAGTCTTGCGGTTGTTTGTTGTAACAACTCTCTAAGTATCATTTGATATCGACACCCAACTCTTTAAGTCGCTCAATCACCGGCGGATGGGTGTAATGAAAAAAGATATAGATCGGATGTGAGAGTGGAAAGCTTTTATTTTCACTCACTAATTTCATCAGTGCATTGGCAAGTTCGATCGAGCCGCTTGCTCCCCCTAGCTCACTTCCCATCGCATCGGCAGCGTATTCATATTTTCTCATCACATACCCCATAACAGGCATCATCACAAATCCAAGCACCGGTAGCAGTAACATAAACAAAATCATCATCACATAAGGTTCTTGCGCAAGTCCCAGCTCTATATAGAGTGACTCTGGAAGATTGCCAAAAAGTGCAAACATCGCAAAAAGCATCGCCCCCATCATCGCAATGTTTTTATACACATCCCCATGAGCAAAGTGCCCAAGTTCATGCCCAAGTACTGCCAAAAGCTCTTTGGTAGAGAGTTTTTGCAAAAGTGTGTCAAACAGCACAACCCTTTTTGCTTTGCCAAGACCGCCAAAGTAGGCATTGAGCCTTGCATCTCGCTTGCTTGCATCGCTGACAAAAACCCCACTGCTGACAAATCCCGTACGATCCATCAGCTCTTTGATCTTTGCATCAAGCTCTTCATCTTGCAATGGTGTGAGTTTATCAAAAAACATCGCGCGAAATGTTGGGTAAAACATGTTGACTAAAACGATGATACCAAAGATAAAAACAAAACTCCAAAACCACCAAAGCTTGCTACTGGTGATAATAAAATAGACACCCCAAACAACAAGTGAACCTAAAATAAGAGTTGTTAGTAGCGATACCACATTGTCTTTGATCCATTGTGCGAGTGTTGATTTGTTAAAGCCATACTCTTGATCCAAAACAAACTTCTCATAGTATGAAAACGGTAATGAGATCACACTGTTCATAAAGATAAACCCCATAACAATCACTATATTTTTGATCGCATCATCTTGTAAAAAATAAAAACTATTGGCAAGGTACCCAATACCAAACCCTACCCATGCGATAAAAAGCAGATAATCAACAAAACCGTTGACAATAGCGAGTTTCTCTTTTGCTACAGCATAATCTCCAGCCTTATAAAACTTGTCGGCATCCAGCAGTACAGCATCTTGAGTTTTTCTTTGGTTGATAAATCCTATCTGCATCACACTGACATAGATAGAGAGAAAAATGTAAACAGTATAAAGTATCATAATATCTAGCAACATGCTTCTTCTTTACACAACATAATCAACAACCTTTGACACCACACTCACCTCTTTGATCAACTCTACAACTTTTAGGTGTTCAGGGTGCAGTGCATAAGCTTGAAGATCTTCTTTGGTCGCAAAAGTAGAGTAAAGCGAGAGATCCATTGCACGCTCAGAGTCGTTAAAGTTCACTCCCACTTCCATCTTTTGCAAACCGTCTATGAGTGATGGCAACCTCTCAAGCTCTTGCTTCACTTTAGCAATATTTTGCACCTTGTTTTCCTCTTTGAACTCAAACATTACAATATGAACTACCATTTTAATCCCTCGTTGATCTTAAAAATAATACCAAAGGCAACTGATCTGGCTACACTAATTAGGACAACTTGATTGCCTCGCGAAATTGAGTAAGAATATGCTTTTGTGCATTCTCTTACACATGATGATTCCTTGTACCTCAGTATGTTTGCCAATCAAGTTAAACTTTCTCAAATAGTTTAGCTAGATTTGTCTTAAAAAGCCATGGGTACCTTGTTCTCTTCCAGTGATTTGTTATCTTTATCTGTGATGTTTGTTTATTTTAACATAATTTTCATAAAAAATTTAAAGTTTGATTAGAAGATAACGACTGAAGATAGCCGATAAATTGCCGCTAGATAATTTCTGCTTTTTAGATAGCTAACAGGCTTTATATCATTTACAATTTGCATAAAATCTCCTTCAGTCCTTTTAACGGGGGTGCAGGTGTTCTCCTAGTATTTGTTAGACATCGCACTACTTGTAAATATCACCTCTACTATCAACTTTTAATATTTGTATCTCTTCTTCATTCATGTAAAATAAGATTCTATATTTTGATATCCTAATTCTATAAATTGGGGGTATATTATTACCTGTTAATCTTTTAACATCTCCATCTGGTAAGTTTTGAATTGCATCAAAT
>VCAY01000020.1:20829-26173 GCA_013607635.1 Campylobacterota bacterium | reverse complement strand
AAAAAAATATTCTCATCTTAAAATCTCATACGCTGTATTGCGAATAGCGGGAGTCTCACCAATATCTTTGATAAGGTGCACCATCTCATCTTTTGCCATCCTAAAGCTCGCTCCAGCAGAGCTTACAACATTCTCTTCCATCATCGTACTACCCAGATCATTCGCTCCAAAGTGTAGCGCCATCTGCCCTATGTAAGGACCTTGCGTTACCCATGAGCTTTGGATATTTGGCACATTATCCAAATAAAGCCTTGCTACTGCAAGTAATCGTAAGTAACGGTTAGAAGATGGTTTTGGCATATCGGGAATTAGCCTTAAAAGCTCGGTATTTTTACCTTGAAAACTCCACATAATAAACGCTCGAAAACCACCTGTTTCATCTTGTAAGCTTCGCACCATATCAAGGTGATCGACAATATCCTCATCACTCTCCACAGTTCCATACATCATTGTTGCGGTTGATTTGATCCCAAGCTTATGAGCTTTTCTGTGAATGTCGATCCACACATCGCTATCGATCTTTTTAGGTGCAATGATATCACGCACCTTATCTGAGAGTATCTCCGCTCCAGCTCCTGGGATCGAAGCCAATCCTTTAGCTTTAAGACGCTCTAAAACCTCCTCAACCGAGATGCGTGAGACTTTGGCGATAAAATCGATCTCAATCGAAGAGAATCCATGGATTGTGATCTGTGGGTATTTGGTGTGGATATGCTCCACTAAATCCTCATACCACTCTATTTTTAGCTTAGGGTGCACTCCACCTTGAAAAAGTATCTGTGTGCCACCAATCTCAAGCAGTTCATCGATCTTTGCATCGATCTCATCAAATGTTAACACATAGGCATCCGCATCTTTTTCATGGCGATAAAATGCACAAAACTTGCAATCTACCCAGCAGATGTTGGTGTAGTTGATGTTGCGATCGATCACAAAAGTTGTGATCCCTTTTGGGTGCAACTCTTTTTTTCTTTGCGTTGCCATTTGTCCAAGCTCTTTGAGATCTGCGTTGCGTATCAGATCAAGCGCTTGCTCTTTGGTTAGTCGGGAAAAACTCATTTCCATCCTCTGTTTCTTGGATTAATTGATCGTTTTTTGATAAAAACAGCATAAGCAATATACACTCCAAACAACAATACAAAAACAACAGCTCCTATCTGAAACCATGCTCCTATATTGAGAATCTTATTTAAGATACTATGGTGCTCTTTATTATCCATAGTCACCTCAGCCATCTGTGCGATGTGTGTCATAGCTGAGACTGCCAGATTTCCCTCTGGAATATCTTTATGGCATGATAAACAAACACCACGGCGATCAAGCTTACCTCGCTGCTCATTAGAGAGTGCCCCTGCTAAGTTCCAATGGTTATCAACTGTTTGCAGTGGCGTACCGTTTACATCAACAAAACGGCTCCAATCGATCCCAAAATTATCGATGTGTGGCTTTTGGATCGTAAACTTTTGGGCAATCATCTTTCCATCGGCAGTTTTGAGCCCAACACTCCAATCTTGTGTTTGATCGCTAAAGAGTTTACCACCCTCTATGCCGTACCCCATCGCTTTTGGATTACTATGACAACTCTCACACTCACGCGCCTCTTTTTGCACCGTATGGGAATGTACTGCAGCCATCACCACACCGGGGAGTGTTTTGTTAGAGTCGGGATGTTTATAATCTGGCATCATATTGACATGGTTTTGCTGCACCGCCTTGCCATCTTTGCCAATCACTGTGATAACCACTTGACAACCCGGCATCGCCGGAGAGACTCTCCCCTCTCCGTTTTGCACAAGTGGCGGGTCTTCCCAGCGAAGATAACTGCGTGTTTCTGTCACTTTGCCATCAATAAGATGTTTTTTCAGTGTGCCTCGCATCTGCGCCGTTGTTCCATGTAGGTCATGATCGTGTGCGCTTGCCAGCCAATCGACACTCTTTTGCCCTTTGGAGTAGTCGATCTTTACATGACACCCATAACACTGCGGTACCCAAGTATCGTGGCAAGTGTAACACTCCATCTTGTCGTTGTGCGCGCTGATCTGATCCATCGCGACCAGACCTTTTTTCGATATCTTCTCTTGCTCTTTAAGTTTTTTAAGAGGATGGAGCGTTATATCTTTACCGCTTGCAAGATGCACGACCACATCATCACCTTTGCGCACAACATTTTTGTAAGGGTTCCCACGCGCGGTTAAAAGGTAGCCGTCTTGAGGATCGTAATGGGTCCCTTTCATCAAGTATTTCGCAAGTGTCTTGCTCACACCCCTTGCTTTTCCCTCAGCCGGTTTTGTGGCAAACTCATCACTATACCCTAGTGGTAGCTCCCATGGGTAGCGTTTTGTTGTTCCGTGACAGTCTTGACACTCTATCTCAACAGGAGCAAGTGTCGCACCACTAATAAAACCATCCCCATGCAGATCACGCGTCGTGTGACAATCTTGACAAAGCATCCCTTTTTTTCTATGGATATCATCTTTAAGGTGGATATAGTGTTTCGTATGAAGCCTTGGCTGAGCATTACCTTTGTCATCAAAAGTTGGATTATATTTTGTCTCCATCATCCCTTCATAGCTCACACCGATCCGTTTGCCACGGTTATGGCACGTTGAGCAGGTTTTTGTCGGCACACCCGTGTAGTTAATATCATTGACATGTACTACAGAGTTACGTGAAGCTTGAATCTGATGTACCAAAAGGTGTCCCGCTTTGTTGTGGGGAATCGTTTTATCACCCCCCTCGTAAAAGCCGTTGTTAGAGTACGGGATATGGCACGATGCACACCCTATTCCTCTATAATCTCCCCGTTTTTGGCGCCCTTTGCCACCAGTATGACAACGCAGACACTGATTTCTAAGGTAGGTATAAGCTGCTAATTCAGGGTGTTTTGTAGCCTCCTTAGCTGTTGGAGCAGGTGGAATCTGCTTATTGGTATCAGGGTAGACTTGCGGGTTGAATTTTTTCAGTTTAGCCATATACTCTTTGTAAGCTTTTGTTCCAAGTCTTGCATGAGGATCGGTTGGATTTTTGGCATCATAGTTTGCCATGGTATGCTCATACCCCTCAAGTCCCCCAAAACTGTAAAGTACACCGTGGATCTTACCTTGTTCTGTCATCATTAGGCTATTGTATTGTGCTTCAACCTGCTCTTTATGACACATCCCACAGGTATTTTTGTTGATCCATGGACTTCCAGGAGCCGGATAAAACTCTTTTGGCCCCTCATTTTTTTTGAAGTATTCTACTGTTCCTTTGTGAGCATATTTAATGCTTTTTGACTTGGGATTACCACCATGACACACTATACAGTCATTGCCACTGTGTCCCGCTTTATCGGCAACTTTGAGTATCTCTTGCATCATCGAGGAGTTGCGATCGCGAATATCCTCGATCCCCTTATGACAAACGATACACTGATTTGCCCCAAACAAAGAGAGTGTCAAAAAAACAAAAAGAATAAAAATACGCATGATCTTTTACTTGTCTTTGCTGATCGCGTCAAGCACACCGTTGATAAATTTTGGAGACTGCTCCGTTCCAAACGCTTTGGTGATCTCTACTGCTTCATTAATCACAACCGCTGCATCAAGATCGGTAAAAAGGATCTCATACGCAGCCAAACGAAGTGTTGCACGCTCGATTGAACCTAAACGCTCAAAATCCCAATCTTTAAGATGTGCAATGATCGCCTTGTCACATTCATCGATATGTTCCATCACACCCTCATAAAGGCTGAGTGCAAAATCTTTTTGTTTGTTACGGATCTTTTTTTCTTCTAAAATCTCATTGGAGTGCTCTGAAGTGTTACCGTTACCCAAATCATACGCATAAAGCAGACTCACAACTGCCATTCTTGCTTGTTGTCTAGTCGCCATTACAGTGCCTCATAAAGATCAAGCATCTCAAGCACAACGGTCATCGCTTCAAAACCTTTGTTACCTGCTTTAGTACCGCTTCTCTCAATAGCCTGCTCGATTGTATCTGTCGTTAAAAGTCCAAAAGAGACCGGTTTTTGGTATTTTAAACTCATACTAGCGATCCCTTTAGTTGACTCTGCCGCTACATAATCAAAGTGAGGTGTAGAACCACGAATCACAGCACCAAGCGCACACACACCGTCATATTTACCACTCTCAAGAAGTTTTTGTACCACCATCGGCAACTCAAACGCACCAGGAGCTAATACATGTGTCAGATTTGTATCATCACCACCATGACGCAAAAACGCATCTCTTGCACCCTCTACGAGTCTATCTACCACAAAGTGGTTCCATCTTGTACTCACAATCGCTATTTTTTTACCCTCTACGGCTCTTAGTTTACCTTCAATTACTTCCATATTCTTGCTTCCTTATTAAAATTTTACTTTCAAGTAGTTTTTTGCACGGTATTAGATAGCCTGTATCTTTTTGATTTTCTCTACTAAATCGTTTAGTTGGTCTAATTTTATCATATTTGGCCCATCACTTAAGGCAACACTTGGATCAAAATGGGTTTCAAAGAAAAATCCATCTACACCAACAGCCGCCGCCGCACTCGCCAAATAGGGCACAAAAGAGCTGTCTCCTCCTGTTTTTCCACCCTCTGCACTTGGCATCTGTACCGAGTGTGTTGCATCAAAAATCACCGGTGCATATTTACCCATAATGAGAAGATTGCGCATATCAACCACTAAATTGCCATACCCAAAAGAGTTGCCCCGCTCACACAGATACACCCCATGCTTTTTGGCATTTTCATAACTCGCTTCGCTGCACCCTCTTGTTTGAAGCACCTTTAAAAGTGGATAGCGCATCGCATCGCCCGCTAAAAACTGCCCTTTTTTGATGTTGATCTCTTTATCGCTCTTGGCACACGCTACAAGCAGATCGGTCTGGCGACACAAAAACGCAGGGATCTGTAACATATCGACAACCTCAGCTACTTGCGCTACCTGCGTGGACTCATGCACATCGGTTACAACCTTGTAGCCAAACTCATCTTTGACTTTTTGCAAGATGCGAAGCCCCTCATCGATCCCAAGCCCACGAAAAGACTCCAAAGATGTACGGTTAGCCTTGTCAAAACTCGCTTTAAAATAAAAATCTATCGTTGCATCTTGATGATACTGCTGCATCGACGCAGCTATTTTTAAAACATTCTCTTCACTCTCAATAACACACGGTCCGGCTAATAGTTTCATTTTTTCGCCTAATTTTTAAAATTATTATATTATAGCAAAATCAACCTTTACAATCGATCACTTACAACCCTGTATCTAAAAGTTACACTTCTTGCACTTTTTGCACTCGCAAGTTTTTAAAATAGAGAACTATGTCATTGTTAAAAAGTTGTAGTTGTCACCTGA
>VCAY01000020.1:0-20729 GCA_013607635.1 Campylobacterota bacterium | reverse complement strand
AAAAATAGCAGCAGTGGTTTGCCGCCAACATTTTTAAGGGGTGATTTATAGATCGCCATCCCTACTAAAATCACTCCCGCAACATTTCTAAAAAACACCACCTCAAGCGAACTCATAGACTCACTTGCGAGTTTGGCAAAAGCCCCCATAAGTGCAAAGGTAAAAGAGGCGATAAGCATATACAAGACGCCGCGGTTTATTTCCATTATTCTTTTCATGGGTATAATTTTACTCAAGCAATCTTACATGTAACAAGGATTTTTATGGGTAATATTATACTTTTTGCACTTTTAGCAGCGGTTTTTTACTACATTTTCAAAAGCTACTCCCGCTATGAAGCATTTGACAAGCAGGTTTATCAAGAGGTTTCTACCGATTATGAGAGCTTAAAACACAGTGATCTTGGACTTTTTGTAGCCCTGTGTGCTAAAGTTGCCAAAGCAGATGGCAGAGTCGATTCACTTGAAGCTGAACTGATCAAACTGATGCTTGATGATGTCTCGGCGGTATTTGATGAGCCGCAAAAAACAAGAGAGATTCTCAAACAAATTTTTAACGAAGAGAAAGATCGCACAGACAATATTGAACAGATTGCCAGAGATTTTGCTACCGCACTGCGTCGCCACAAACAGCAACAGGTGCAGTTTATGGGATTTTTAATCCAACTTGCATTTGTTGATGGTGAAGTGAGTCCCAATGAGGAGGAGATCCTCAAACTCATAGCAGAGAGTTTGGCATTTGATCCAAATATTTACCATAAACTTTTTGATCAGTTTGAGCAGATGCACACCCAAAGAGAAGCATCTACTGCCACATCGCTAGAAGATGCCTATAAAACCCTTGGTGTGAGTGAAAATGACGATATGACGACAATCAAAAAGGCATACCGCAAACTTGTCAAACAGTACCATCCCGACATCATCAAAGCCCAAGGCAAAAGTGAGGAGTATCTTCAAGAGGCAACCGCCAAAACTCAGCAGATCAACGAAGCGTATGAGCTTATCAAAAAATCTCGAGGAGATTAACCATTACTCCAAGCTAAAATCAACTTCCCAAAAAAACTCAATCCACTGCGATGCTTCTTGTACCCAAAATGTCGGCTCATACACAGATGTTTTTTTGTAAAAGAGTGTCGCACTTTCAAAAGTGATGCCAGTAAACTGACCTTGAAGATGCCGCATCATTACATCTAACGTCTCTCCACTATCTGCGATATCATCAACCACTAAAACTTTTTGACAACCTCTTAGTTCACAACGCCCAAATACCGATATCTTCTCGCGTTTTTGCATACCGTCGTATAACTCTGTTCGCATACTCTGTACATTTCGAATATTCAAAGCCTCCGCCAAACAGTGTCCAAGTGTTAAGCCTCCGCGTGAGATCGCAATGATCGCATCATAATGGTTGTTTTTGAGCTGATCCAACAAAAGGTGCACATCTTTACTGAATGTATCGTACCCATAATAAAGCTTCAAATTTACACCTTTATAATTGCTAAAGATTTTTGTTAGTATACTACATACAATGTTAAAAATACAAAGGTGATATATTATGAAAAACTTAACAAAACTTACACTTTCTGTAGTACTTGTGGCTTTTATGAGTGCTTGTAGTGACAAAGAAGCTAAACCGCAACCCCAAGACCAGCTTTCTGCTAATTTTCAATGTAAGCAAGAGAATGTTTTGGCACCTACTTGGACATGTATTCCCGATGTGCCTGGGTACTATGCAGGTGTCGGTGTCGCTGAAAAATCAGCTGCTGGGATTGCACACATGAGGCGTGTTGCACTCATGAATGGTAGAAGTGATCTAGCACAACAGATCCAAACACAAGTCAAAGACAAGATCGAAGGATTTACCCGTGCAACAGGAAACGGATCTGCTGAAACAGTAGACAAGGTCACAACGGCAGTTACGAAACAAGTGGCAAAAGTGGATCTTAAAGGTTCAAAAATGGTCAATATGTGGCAAGCCCCTTCAGGTGCGATCTACATACTTGTCACTGTGCCTCAAAGCGAGGTGAACAAAGAGGTTAAACAAGCTGTAAAAACAAGCTTTAAAAACGACGAAGCACTCTGGCAGCAGTTTCAGTCCAAACAGGCACTTGAGCAACTTGATAAAGAGTTTCCCACAGAATAAAAAATCGTAATGGCAGACTTTTTTCAGTATATCCATGCTGTTGGCACCGGTACAAAAGGCAACAGAGACCTTTCACACGAAGAAGCCTTTGAGATGATGACACAAATTCTTAACCAAGAAGCAACACCTGAGCAGATCAGTGCGTTTTTACTTGGTTGGAGAATCAAACCAGAGACCATCGAGGAGTTTCATGGGGCTTTAGCGGCATGCGATGCTCTTGTGCAAAAACAACCTTTGCAAGACTCACTCGAACTTGGCTACCCTTTTGACGGGAAAGTAAACAACCCCTACATGTTACCGCTTATCGCAAAGATTCTTGAAGATGTCGGGCTTGATCTTGTAAGCTATACAGATTTGTGGCAACCGGCTAAAAAAGGGATCACACTGCAAGATATCTCTTCTAAGATCGATACTGCAAAAAATCTTCATCTTTTTGAGCGGAAAGATTATCTGCCACAACTTCATGCACTTACATCGATCAGGAAAAACCTTGGACTGCGAACAGGGCTGAACACTTTGGAAAAACTCCCTTATGTCACCCAAAGTCGCTACGCACTTACCGGTGTTTTTCATAAACCTTATGTGAAAAAACATATCGATATTTTTGCCAACAGGTATGAAAGGTTTGCCCTCATTCAAGGCAATGAAGGTACACCTGAGCTTTTTAGCAAAGGGAGGCTATGGTTGCATCAAAACGGTGAAGTACAGGAGTTTATCATCGATCCACACGATTATGGTATTGAGTATACAAAATCGTGGGAAAAAATCACTTTAAATGAATCGATCGCACAAACCAATGAGCCAAGCGAAGCGTTTTACAAGTTGGCAAAACTCAACGCAGCTGTGCAACTTTTTATTGCACAAAGATTTGCTAGTATCGATGAGGCGTTTGAATATCTACAGTCCAAAGAAGGTTTGTAACCAAGCTCTCTCTTTGGGTGTCTCTATAAAGATCTTTGCAACCGTTTGGTTGTTCTCACCAAGTACAATCACTTGATCACCCTGTATAACAAGGTGTTTATGTCCCCATTTTTGTTGCAGTTCATCCATGCGAAACAACACCTCAGCAGCTTCTGGTTTCTCTTTTTCACCTGTTCTGGTATCAACAATCGTCAAACCACCAATACGTTTTTCAAATTTGTAAGGGATATACACCTTAAGCGCTTCATATATACGGTGTTCTTTTTGCGGCGGTGTTGCTCTTTGCATCGCCAACATACCAAGCACCAAAAAGGCGAAGATCACTCCAAAAAACAACCCTCTTTTAACATTCCACATAATTATCTCCAACTTTCAATATATTTTTGTACTTTCTCATCTAGCAGTTGCATCCGCTCTTTTCCTTTTGGTATGCTCTCTCTTAGTTTACCCATCTTTTGCAAAAACTGCGCAATATCATCGGGGATCGCTTTGGCAACAAAACGCTTAAAATGTTTCGCAAAAGCGGGTGATGTTCCAGATGTTGAGATCGCTACGGTCAAATCACCCTCTTTGATATATGATGGGAAAATAAAATCGCAACACTCTAACAGATCAACTGCATTGCACAGGCAATTATATTCTCTGGAGTCTAAAAAGATCCTTTTTTGCAACTCCATATCATCAACAGCAGCGATCACCATAAAAAAACCGGACAGATCCCCTTTTTGATACCCTTTATGCAAAAATGTCAGACGGTTTTGTTCTATTACATGTAACATCGCATCACTGACATCTTTGGCGACAATAGTGATCTCAGAGGTAAAGTCGAGCATCTTCTCTAACTTCTCTAAAGCGATCTTTCCCCCTCCCACTATAAGAATTTTCTGTTTTTCCAACTTCATAAAGGCGGGGAAAAATTGCATCACTACTCCTTTAATCCTCTTTTTATATAGCATAAGCATAGCAAAATACTCTTCAAATCACAATTGATGCAGGTCAAACTACTTAAAGGATAAAACTGATAGAATAATCTTTACCAAGATTAAAGGAACACAATATAAAATGACACAAGAACTCTTAGCCACACTACAAAAAAACTTTCCTTTAACCTCAAAACCTTTTGAGCAGCTTGCCAATGAGTTTAACATACCACAACAACAACTACTTTCATTATTGCAAGAGCAAAAGGATGCAGGGGTGATCCGTCAAACATCAGCGATCTTTGATACAAAACGATTGGGCTACACCTCATCACTTGTAGCTTTCAAAGTCGATCCCTCACGTATTGAAGAGGTGAGCAAGATCATTAACTCACACCCAGGTGTATCGCACAACTACGAAAGAGAGCACGAGTTTAATCTTTGGTTTACCATTGCCGTTGCGCCTGATTCTAAACTTGGACTAGATAAAACGGTACAAGCTTTGGCGAAAATGTGTGATATAGAGCATTATATCATCCTCCCGACACTCAAACTTTTTAAAATCGCTGTCAAACTCGATACTACGGGTAAAGCAAAGAAAAAAGAGAAAGTTAATCTGGCAAAACACAAACAGATCGAACTCACACAGCTACACCGCGATGTGATCAAACTTTTACAATATGACATCGAGTTTACTAAAGAGCCTTTCAAGCCGGCGATTGAGCAACTCGGCATCGATTACGACACACTCTTTGCAGTGTTAAACGAACTCAAAGAGGCGGGTTATATGCGCCGTTTTGCCACCATACTCAACCATAGACGCGCAGGTTTTTCAGCCAATGCCATGGTGGTTTGGGAGATTGAGGATGATAAAGCGCAACAAGCCGGAGCAACTGCTGCGGAGTTTAGTGCTGTGAGCCACTGCTACTTACGACCAAAATATGACAACTGGCCTTACAATCTTTTTACAATGATCCACGGTAAAACACAAGATGAGACCAATGCAGTCATTGCAGAGATCGCACAAACACTACAAACTGACTCCTACCGACCTCTTTACTCCTCAAGGGAGTTCAAAAAACAAAGAATAGAGTACTTCATACCTGCTTTTAGTGAGTGGGAAGAGCAATACCTACAAGGAGCTACACAATGAAACTTTTTTTTCTTCTCGAATCGGCCTATATCGTCATAGTGATCTTTTTTTTAGTCGTTACAGCTATCGTAACAACACGTGAGTTTATGCCAAAAGTTGCTTTTAAAAGGGGGATGTTGGGTGTATTTACCATTTTTGCCGTTTTTATTATGTTTCATTTTTGGATGACCACTTCACGAATGGCCAATGTAAAGCAGATCTTTAACGATGGCGGCACAATCATTTGTGAAAATAAAATGCATAAAACGATCTCTCAGTCCATCTTAATATCAAAAAAACTTGGCTGGGCGTTAGATGGTGATGAGTTTACCTCACCAAACTACACGCGCAACTTCCATACCGCAAGATGTGTGGACTATACATCTTATGCCAAAGAACAAGGAGAGGATCGACAATGAACTTAGTAGTTATTGTTGGTGTTGGTATCGCTCTTAGTATTGCTTTTCACTTTGTAGGGGTTTATGTCAATGCTAAAAAAACAGTCTGGTTTGTGATTGCTTTGTTTTGGCTTGGCTCTATCAACATAGCGATGATCGAAGTCAAACCGGCAGCCTATAAAGAGATCGAAAAAATGCAAGGGCTCTACCCTTCCACCGATGCACTTATAAAAGATGCGTTGCCTAGCGTCTCGCTTTATGAGATGCTTACAATCAAACAAGATTTTCTACGCAATAAAAAACAGATTTAAAAAGGGGGAAAATGATCAATTTACAACAATGTTACATGTTTGAACATCTCAACGAAGAGCAGCTAAAAAAACTTGGCTCTTTTGCAAACACCAAACATTACACAAAAGGTTCGATCGTTTTTTATGAGGGTGAGATGCCGACATCTTTGATGATACTTGTCGATGGTATGTTAAAAATTTACAAAACCGACAAAAAAAACAATGAGATTATTTTACACATGTTCAAACCAACAAGTATGATTGCGGAGATGGCTATTCTTGAGGGGGTTGCCTTTCCTGCATCCGGAGCTTTTGAAACCGATGGAATATTGGTTACAATCGATATGGAGATGTTTAAAAAAGAGTTTTTAACTGACCCTGATATCGCCTTGATCTTTTTTAAATCACTCTCAAAAAAGATCAAATATCTTGAGAATGTAATCGCGCTCAACATTGTACTTGATGCCACATCAAGGCTTGCAAAATTTTTATATGACCATGCGGAAAATAAAACGGAGATCAAACACTACCAACTTGCAGAGCATCTGCACATGACACCGGAGACACTCTCAAGAACATTTAAAAAGCTTGTAACGCTTGGACTTTTGGATAAAAATAGCCACGGTTACTTTATAAAAAACAAAGAGGGGTTGCGCGTTTTATTTAAACAGTGAGGAGATAACAATGGTAAGGATAAAGAGTTTATGGATACTACTAATATTGTCTCAGATGGTTTTTACACAGGAGGTTCGTGAACTTGCACTTGCCAAAGGGATGCAGCCGCTTCCTGACTCTTTTGAGGAGCTTGCAAAATATTTTAAAGACTCTGCAACACCTCTTACACGAGAGAAGGTGATTTTGGGTAAAAAACTCTTTTTTGACCCAAACCTTTCACTAAGTCGTCAAATCTCCTGCGCTTCTTGCCATCAGTTTGATCTTGGTGGCGCTGATGGACTCCCAACTGCCATCGGTCATGAGGGACTTGCCAATCCATCGCACCTTAATTCACCAACAGTTTTCAATACCGCTTTTTCCAAATATCTCTTCTGGGATGGGCGCTCAAGATCACTCGAAGATCAGGCAAAATGACCCATTCAGGCACATTTTGAGATGGCGTCAACACCTGCACTCGTTGAGAGGAGGGTCAAAGAGGATCACACATACCGTCCACTTTTTATAGATGCCTTTGCAACACAAGAGATCACATTTGAGAAGATTTTAGAGGCGATCGCCTCTTATGAGCGTACGCTCATCACTCCAAGTGCCTTTGATGCTTATTTAAAAGGGGATGATGATGCCATTAACAATGCGGCTAAAAACGGACTCAAACTCTTTATCAATCTTGGATGTAAAGGGGGTCATGTATGACCATCGATTGGCGGAGCCAATTTTCAAAAATTTCCTTTGCGCCCCTACAACAGCTTTTTACATATCTATTTTGCCTACAATGAAGCAACAAAAACCCGCGAAGTCAAAGCACTGAAACTCTCTTTTGAAAAGTATCACGATTTCCCTTTTGATCCTGTAGGTGGGTTTAAGGGCTTCCAAGGCAGATCCTATTTTCGTGTGCCAATTTTGCGTAATATCACCAAAACAGCACCCTATTTTCATAACGGAAGTGTGAAAGATCTTCGCGATGCGATCTTTATTATGGGTCGCCATCAGGTGGGTGTTGATCTTAGCGAACAACAGATAGATGAGATCGAAGAGTTTTTCAAATCGCTAGAGGGTAAGCCGGCTCATCTTTTACCTTGAGCCCCAAAAAGAAGTGTCCTAGCAAACCGCCCACCCCATAAGACAAACAGCACTATCCACAACGTCACCGCGATATCAAACATAAACCGATACGTCACCAACCCAACCAAAGCCCGAAGTACGACAAGTAGTTGCACCAAGCCAAAGATAATGACTGAGAGCTTATCGGCATGAGGAACTTGCGCAGAGTGTCCCAAGATCACCCTTGTACCAAAACCGATAAAGATCGTTAATACAAAACCAAGCATAAGCAGGTGGATACTCAAAAAATAAAGATCTATCTGCCAAAAATAGCTCAACAAATGCTCAAATGCAAAAACAAAAAAAGCTGTCGGCAACCAAAAAAGTCCCAGATGTAAAACCCACAAGATCGCCGGACTTTGAAACACCGGCAACCTCCAGCGTAAAAACTCTTGCAAAAGATAGATTGCCAATATCAGCTCTATAATACTTTGCAACAACACAATACCAACCCATCCAACAAACATATCCCCAATCAGCAACACAAAACTGATCTGCATAAAATAACGCCCTTTAGGCTCAAAAGAGTGAGAGAAAAAGGGGATCATCCTCTGTGCAACCGCAAGTGTAACAAACACAATATACATATAAAGAGCGAGCATAATGGCAATACTGCCAAGATTGACACTATAAAGTGACACCAAAAACAAAAGGTGTGCAACCAAACCAAACCCTACACCCACCAAGATCCAAAACGGATCTTTCTTATCGGGCATCATACCCGCTTGATACACCGCAAAAAGTTTCCAAAACATCCCCACATGCATTAAAAACATCAACGCCATAGCAACAAACACCAAAGTAACACTAGAGCCAAGTGCCGCTACAAATAATACCGATGCCAAAACACTCAAACCAAACAACGATACATAATAGTTTTTCGAAATAACCTGTGTTTGGCAAAATCTTGGAAAAGTTGTAAACAAAAACCCTGCAAAAGCGTTGGTAAAAAAGAGAAAAAACAAGCTGTAGGTGTGCAAAAGCTGCAGATCTATCACATAGCTAGCTACCCCTTTGTAGCCAAGGGCAAAAATAATCATCATCACCAGTGCGTTGATGATTGCCAAAAGGAAAAAAGGTTGATGGGGCTGGGAAAAAAAATAGCTGTTGTAAAATAATTTCATGCTGTTTGCCTTTTTTTTATGCAATTGTATACTATTGAAGTTTTTTCTTTGTTGATACGTATCAACCCCTTGAAGATCATTCAATGTTAAACTTTTTTATGATTTTACAATACCAAAAAGCTATTGATTTATATCAACCACACCCTAGGTGATATTATCTTATAATGTTGTTCACTTTAACAAAAAGGGGTTTCATGATGAAAAAGATTACGAGCTTTGCTTTAGTGTTACTGTTTTCTCAAGTAGCTATGGCTGATGAAGGGACAAGCAGCTAAACTTTCCGACGCAGATATCAAAGCAGTTGCGGATTATATCGGTAAATAATCTATTTTGCTACCTCTTATAGCCTCCTGAGGTAGCAAAATTTTTAATTTAATGTGTTTGTTCTTGCTCTATTTTTTCAATAGCCTCGATTAAATCTTCCACGTAATCATTTGCTCCACTAGAAATATCGGAGTTATCAACCGAAATCGTTATATTTTCCGTGGCAAAAGATATGGTAACACTCATACTCTCATCGCCGACAATCTTCTCACCTATAATCATATCTGATTTAAACGGAGTCATCTTCCATCCTGCCTGCTCTCCTGCTTGCATCACCTTTTTGTGCAATAGTGCAGTTTTGGCTGTATGACTTTTAGGTAAATGGTAAATACCGTCACTCTCACTATATGAATATTGCGCAGAACTACACCCTGCTAAAACCAACTGCATTGTAACTGCTGACGATACCAATACTTTTCGCATCTTCATTTGCATCTTGACTCCTTTTTGATGTATGTCATTTTTTTCACCCTATTGAATGTTATAATAAAAAAGTCAGAACCTGTTTGACATATCTCAATAAATGGAAAAAAAATGAGTTTTCATGATCTTGTTATTGTATTAGTGATGATGTTTCCGATGTTGATCTTCACTGTTTTTGCCGGCATTAAACTCTCGGAGTACCTTTACAAACATCACAATATTACAGAAACACAAAAAAGGGCTGTGATGATGAGTGTCACATTTATCTTTGCCTTTGTGCTTTCACTTGCTGTGCATTATCTCTAACAATCTGACAAAAAAAAAGGGGGGGGGTCCGATGAAAAAGATAGTACTGATCCTACTGATGGGTTCATTGTTGTTCGCGCAAAGCGCTCTTGAAGCCTACAAACAACACAACTATCCAAAAGCGTTTGAGCTGTATACCAAAGAAGCAAAAAAAGGGGATGCAGATGCACAAAATGGATTGAGCTATCTCTATTTTCATGGTGTTGGAACACAAAAAGATATCGATAAGGGGTTTTACTGGCTTGAAAAAGCAGCCTCAAACCCCAATGCAAGAGCAAAATTCGATCTTGCGATGATCTATCTGCAAGGCACTTACGGGAAAAAAGACCCACAAAAAGCAGCGAAATTACTGCAAGAGGCTTCTAATCTGCAACATCCAGAAGCGTTATACAACTTAGCTGTTATGTATTACTATGGGGAAAATGTGGAGCAAAATATCTCCAAAAGCGCACAACTTCTTGAACAAGCGGCACTACTTAAGCATCCAGAGGCTATCAAGATGGTTGGACGTGTCTATATGCAGCTTTTACGCTTCGATCAAGCCAAACCTTGGCTGAAACGATCGAGCGAGCTTGGAGACACCCATGCCGCTTCGTTACTCAAAGAGCTCTCAAACCACTGAAGCTGCTTGCGCAGTGTAACAACTCTTCCAACAACAATAAGTGCCGGAGTTGCAACGCCATGTGATTTTTCTACAATATCTTCGAGTGTACCGACAACCACTTTTTGCTGTGGTGTGGTTCCACGCGAGATCACAGCACACGGATAATCAAGAGGCTTTCCTATACGGATGAGATTTTTGGTGATACGCTCAAGGTTATGCAACCCCATCAAAAAGATGATCGTATCATCAGTTTTTAAGTTCTCCCAAACAATTTGCGATTTTGCTTTTTTCGACTCATGCCCTGTAATTACACGAAATGAAACCGCCACCCCTCTGTGTGTAACAGGAATACCCGCATACGCCGGTACACTAATCGATGAACTGATCCCCGGAATAATCTCAAAAGAGATACCGCGTTGATACAGGTAGCCACCCTCTTCACCACCACGACCAAAAACAAAAGGATCACCCCCTTTTAAGCGAACAACCACTTTGTATTTGAGTGCATTTTGGTAGATCACTTCATTGATCTGCTCTTGGGGAAGGGTGTGTCTTCCATCCTCTTTACCAACATACACAAACTCACAACCATTTTTTGCAAACTCCAAAATCTCAGGGTTTGCCAGTCGATCGTAAATGATAACATCCGCTTCTTGGATCACTCTATACGCTTTGAGCGTCAACAGTTCAACATCCCCCGGACCGGCTCCGGTCAAATATACTTTACCCATCATTTCCCCCTATAGATAAATATGCCCGAAGGCTTTTTAATACCAAATATCTCTTTAGAGAGATACCAATAGTTTGTATCGATAACTACAAGTTTGTTTGCATCGTTGACAGAAACATACAGTTTGGCAAACTCATTGGACCACCTTACATGTAACACTTTACCGTCAAACGTAAAAGATTTGATCTTTTTGAGTGTTTTTGTGTCAAAGATCTCAATAGTTGGAAAATCTTTACCGCTAAATGTGACAGCCAGATATTTTTTGTCTGGTGAAAGTGAAGTAAACACCGGTAAACCTTTGGTCTTGATAGAGCTTATGTAACGAAACTCTTTCGTATAGACAAAAATCTTGTCATCCCCAACAGCCGGTATGAAAACTTTTGAATCGCTCAGCGACCAAAATCCAAAGTGTGGTACTTTCAACACAGGTTTTCTGTCATCTAGCTCCAGCTTTATCTTACTAAACTCCATCTTTTCAAGATCAACCACACCAAACCAAGGGCTTGCAAAAAAACCGTTGATATACATATTCTCTTTAATCATCGCATCAAACGGCATAACTCCCACATTTTCAAACTCTTTAAAGATTTTAAAATGGGGATCTTTCCCTTTTTGGCGGGTGTTTTGCAACACTGTAATTTTGTCATTATCCATCTCGGAAAAAATGAGATAGTTTTTATAGATCTTAATCCCCACATTGCGTGATCCTGTGACTATCTTTTGGATCGGTTTTAAATCACGCGTCAGGATATCGACACTTTTATCATCATAATTGGCAATCGCCACATAATCATCATCGATCACAAACCCAATAGCACTTTTACTTGTTTTATATTCGTTGAGCTTTTTTTCTGTTTTTGGATCAAAACGCACCACATAACCATCACGCGATATAAGATAGCCATCATCTTGATAAAATTTGATGACCCCATGATTCATATTGTGCATCTCTTTGATATGTGACTTTGGTAAATCATTCACAACAACAGCAACAGAGTTACTCTCACGCTCAACTACAAAAATCTTCTCACTCCCTGCTGTAACACTCCCTACAAAAACTGCACACAGTATCATGAGATGTAAAAAACGGTTCATATTCTATTCTCTCTTTCATCTTTACTAAGGTAACACGAAGGGTCTTCACTCCAAAGATCCCCACTCACTGCATACGCACGTGCACGTGAGCCGCCATTGCAAATATCGATCTGCTGACAACTGCTGCAAATCCCTGTTGTCTGTTTTCTTGGATAGATTCGAAGATCATGAAGCAACTCATTTTTTTGCCAAATCGCTCCAAAATCATTTTCGATAATATTACCCACAACAACAGGGAAAAAAGGATCAGGCTTTACATCACCTTCTGAGTTAATGTTAAGCAGTTTTCGTCCTGCTGAATTACCACCCCACTCTACAAGTCTTTTACGCATTGCCTCTTTTTTTTCAGGAAATTTTTGTGCAAATTTTTGCAAGAATACAACAGCATCCATCTCCATATTTCCTGTAACAATCTCTATATCGCGCCCTGTTTCATAATACTCAAAAGCCTTGTTTAAAATAAAATCAACCGCTTCTCTTCGTTGCTCTTTTGTTAAATCGATCTTCAAATTATCCAACCCCCTGCCGGAGTAAACCAGATGGGAGATGTAGATCTTTGGAATATTGTGTTTCTCCACAAGATCAAAAATAAATTCCAAAGAACCGATCGTCTCTTTGGTGATCGTAAAACGGATGCCAACCTTTGCTCCAGTTTCATTTGCAAGTAAAACAGCTTTGAGTGTCTCTTTAAATGCACCTTTAAGTCCTCGAAAATGATCGTGTGTCACCTCATCACCATCGATACTTACGCCAACATAATTAAATGTTTGGGTGATTTTTTCTATATTGCTGTGTGTAAAATAAAGACCGTTGCTTGAAAGGTAGGTGATTACACCGTTTTGCTTACAAAATTGTGCTATTTCAAAGATATCTTTACGGGTTAGAGGCTCCCCGCCCGAGAAGATGATAAACTTCACACCATTTTGTTTTAGCTGCACAATCGTCTCTTTGATCTGTTGCGTTGTCAACGTATCTTGTGCATCAAGACCGGACTTGGAGTAACAATGCAGGCATGAAAGGTTGCATCTGTTGGTAAAGTTCCATATAGCAATACTGCCATCGAGTACCCTTGAGGGCTTTTCTTCAACAACAGAAGCGATCAAATTAGAGAGTCGAAACATTATTTTCCCTTGTATGAAACTATATAACGTGTAATAGCATCAAGCTCTGATCTGCTTAGATGCAGTTGTGTCATTACACTTCTTTTATACCCAAACGTTTTGTACATCGATTTTGGCGAGAGGATATACGCCTTGATCTGCGCAGGCGTTCTTTTGGAAGCTATTTGTGTAAACGGTGGGCCAAATGCCATGGCACTTTGGTGATGGCATCCCCAGCAATATTTTTTAAAGACCGCCTCACCATTTTGCGCCTCTTTGGCATATACAAATAATGACAAAACAGCGGTGAGAATCAAAACTCTTTTCATCTTTTTACCCTTATTTGTATATTAGATTTGCACTATTATACCTCCCGCAAGGGGAGGATATTTTTTATGCGCCAGGAATTGTTTGACGATGTTCGATAGAGTAAGTAAAAGTTGGTGTTATTAAACCTTCAATATATTTAACAAATTTACCTGTTTTTGCTTCATAGATACCGATACGTCCTGCATTCCATTCTGAAATCATTGTCCAATGTCCATGATTTGCCGGCTCTGCATGTAAGATTCTAGGAACTACAGCTTTACCATTTTTATCTTTAACTGTTGGTACTTTCCAGCTGTAAAGCACTTTGTGTGTTACAGGATCTGTCACTGTACCTCTTTTTGTTCCTACAGTAATAACTCTGTCTAACTCTAAAGTTTGCTTATTGATAAGATGTACTTTATTCCAGTTAGCAGGCCCGCCAAGAACATTATCTGACCAGATAAACGGTGTATGTTCACTTGTCCCCACAAACAAACCACCACCGGCAGTTCTTACGTTTTTGACAACATTCCAATTTTTATCCCAGATGACTACATTTCCAACATTCATGCTGTTTGTTGCAAAAAGTTGACCATACTTGTCATTATACCATGATGATCCTTGCCCTGGGTGTGGCTTAGAACCAGGTCCTGTATAAACTTTAGCCACCAGTGATTTTGTTTTAAAATCGACAACACCCATCACATCACTTCCCTGTGAAGCGATAAAGAGATAACGACCAAACTCATCACCCTCGTTCAACAAACCATCATGTAAGATTTTCCCAATATTTGGAATATCACCCACAATTGGGAAATTCTCTTTTGAATAATCTACAATGTATACATGTCCGGCATCTTTGAGTGCAAATGCAAAATAAGGTCCATAAGGTGTATCAAAAACACCTGCAACACGGGATGAACCGATGTTTCCGTCCATATCGATAACACTTGATGTCGGATACACTTTTAACGGCTCTAGTGTCATAGCATCCATCAGCACCGCACCACCTGGTACATAGTTTCCTGCCATAAGGTATTTGCCATCTGGTGAAACTGCAAGTCCACGAGAATCTGTTCCCACCTGACACTCTGCTACTTTTTGTTGCCCTGGCGTATTAAGATCAAACATCGTTACAAGTCCGGAACGTGAAATTGAGTAAGCATAACGAGGCTGTCTTTTGTTTGTTACCGTTACATGTACGGCAAACCCCGCTGGATGTTTTGAAAGAACTTTTCCACTTGTTCCATCCACAAAAACAACACGTGCAGCATCACGTTCTGTAACAAAACAGATATCGGTGTTGTGTTTTACATCTGCGGGATGTGGGTATTTTTTCAAAAACTCCATTCTGTCGTTGAGTTTTTTCCACCCTTTTTTAACATTTTCAAGTGTTAAGACCTGAATCTTTTTCCCTTTGAAGTGTTGGAGATAATCCACTATCTTATCGGCATCTGCTTTAGAAAATTTTTCTTTAAATGGTGGCATAGCTGTACCTGGACGACCATTGAGAATCGTCTCTGCTAGCATATAGGAGTTTTTCTTAGAAATTACTTTCGGACGTAAATCTGCACCAACACCACCTTCGTGATTTGGACCATGACACCCTTGACACTCTTTTTCAAATACTTTTTCCACATCCATGTGTGATGTGCCTGCAAAAAGACCTGTACTGACAACAGCCAAAGCTGCTACTGACGTAACCAATTTATTTAACTTCATCTTCTATTTCCTCCCCCTGAAATATCTGATTTACCTCCCTCGTTTAGAGGGAAGAACTTAACTACTCCTCATCCTCTAAACGCTTTTTCTCTTGAAAATAGATCCAAATCATAGGCAATACAATCACCGTATGAAGAAAGATCGTAAGTGTGAGTGGTCCTTGATTTAAAAGCCCAAAAAAACTAGGGTTTACATCTGCAAATGGTTCTATCATCATATCCTCCTATCTAACATGTACCGGATTTTTACCGGTTGTAAGCAAGTCTTTTACTAAGAAAACGAATCCTAAGAGGGTAACAACACCCATAATCATTCTCCAATCCATCGCTTGAGCGAACCACATACCACTTTGACCGTCAAAATACGCAGCCCATGTTGCTCCAAGCTGTGCACGAGAAACAAGCACCTGTACATAACCTGCTATTGTCAAGGCTACTGTCATACCTACAACACCGCTAGTGATCAAACTTACACTCCAAATAGATGCTTTCGTATGCTTAAGCACTTTAATCCCGTTTGCACCCTGAACCGCAAGATACATCATACCAACAAGAATCGTCGCATACGCACCAAAGAATGACAAGTGACCGTGTGCTGCAGTAAACTGTGTACCGTGTGTATAAAGGTTTACCTGCGGTAGCGTATGGAAAAATCCCCAAATACCTGCACCAAGGAAGTTTCCAAAAGCGTTAAGAACAACCCAAGTAAACGCAGGTTTGTTGGTGATCGTATGTCCTGCAATCTTGTGCCCCTCTTGCTCTTCAGCCATTTGTAAACCTGTTTCTTTCCCCCAGTCATAAAGAACGTGGATAAACATCGCTACAAGCGGTAACGGTTCAAGTGCACTAAAGAGTGCTCCAATCTCCCACCAGTACTCAGGTGTACCGATCCAGAAATAGTGGTGACCAAGACCTAAAATACCTGAACCAAAGAGCATTGCTACTTCAATCCACAGCCACATCTCAACCACTTGACGTTTAGCACCAATGATCGTGATAAGTGCATAAGCCGCAATTGAACCGACAAAAACTTCCCATGTCGCTTCAACCCATAAGTGGATAACCCACCACCACCAGTATTGATCAACCGAGATATTGTCTGTAAAGAACATACCCGCAAGATAAAGACCTGAGAATGCGATCATATCTGCCATCAAGACAGTAACAATCCCTGTTTGTTTTCCCTTCATACCTGTAAAGAAAAGGTTGGCAACAAAAGTTAATGCCACAACAACGATCCCAAAGTCTGCCCATCTAGGTGCTTCGATATACTCACGCCCCTCGGTAATAAACCAGATCGTTGTTTCATCTGCCGGTCCAACTTGAATCAAAAGATACACAAGTACAACCACAACAATCGCTGCAACAAAAACCCAGTAGATCAGTTTACCGATCTTGATCCCGACTGTCTCGATCCCTGTTTCATCCGGCAACAGCCAGTATACAGATCCAAACATTGCAAAAACCATCCACACAACAAGTGCGTTAATATGTACAATTCTCGCTATAGAGAAATCAAGAACACCGTAAAGAAAACTCGGCATCACAAACTGAATAGCAGCAACCAAACCAAAAACCAGTTGAGCACCAAAAATAATGGCAGCAAAAGTAAAGTACCATGTTGCCAGTTGTTTTGACTCTGAAGTTATATTATTACTTGCCATTGATTGCTCCTTTCATTCTTCCAAAGTTTCTTGGGAAACCGTTCGTATCGATCGCCGACATGTGTTTTAAAAATGCCACTATCCCTTTAGCTTCCTTAGCTGTAATACCAAGATTTGGCATCATACGTGCATGTGTCGGATACTCATCAGGATGCTGCAAGAACATCGCTATCGCTTCCTCTTTTGTAGCCTGATTTGTCATCGCTTGCATTGGACCATCATCTTGCCATGCAGGATCTAACCATGCTTTTGTCAAGTCAGGCGCATAATACGCACCATTACCAAGAAGTGTATGACAATCCATACAGTTTTTCGCTTGGACACCCAATTTTCCAAGATGTAAAAGCGCTGCTGCTTCCTCCTCAGAATAATCATCTCTCCCAAAAAACTTCTCTTTTTCACCAATTACTGGCACCTCATGACCCCTTTTTGCATCAAATTCATAAGTGATCTTATAATTGATAACTGTAGGTCCTGGAACTCTTTTGCGTACACCGTTTGTAAGATCTGCATCATTTCCCATACTAATTTGCGCTGATGTATCCAACGTCAACCAAATTAATAGAACCGACGCAAAACCGGTTATCCAAGTTGCAGAACGTCTCCAGAAACGGTTGTCTCTCCATACAGATTTATTTGCCACTGTACCCTCCTTTTAATCTAAGTTCAACTATCAATGTCCACCTTCATTCTCTTCATGCACACGATCTTGCATGTAATAAACAGCATGAGGCAGGATCAAGTAGCCGATCATCGCTACTACTAAAGATTTAGCGGTCAACTCATTTACATGAGTCAAACTTCCCATAATATACATACAGTAAGCAGTTAGTAGCCAAAACACATAGGCAAACGGCATAAACCAACTCTTAAGCAGTTTTACTTTTACTGCTGTATAAACTCCAACATATCCCCCTCCAAATACTAAAACTAAAGTCGATGAGATAAATATGGGTAGAAAATCACCCACAGCTATATCAACAGAACTTCCTGTGATTGGTGCTATCATTTTATCTCCTTTAATCATGTTTTAATATCACGGAACAGTGTAATCATATAAAGTTTTTTAAAGAATTGAATTGACTTATATCAAGTAAGAGATGGGTATTATAAATTTCGATATAATGCCATTTATATTTACATGTAACGAATTCAAGGTGCACTCACATGAAAAAAATCGCTATCGTCGGACGTCCAAATGTCGGTAAAAGTTCCCTTTTTAACCGCTTGGTAAAAAAACGTGATGCCATCACTTCCGATATGGCAGGAACAACAAGAGATGTGAAAAGAAAAACTGCCATCATCAAAGACAAACAGGCTCTACTGCTTGATACCGGCGGACTTGACAAGGGGTGTGAACTTTTTGACAAGATCAAACAGATGAGCCTCAAAGCTGCTTATGCGGCAGATATTATCCTTTATATGGTCGATGGCAAAAGTATCCCCGATGATGAAGATAAGAAACTTTTTTATGAACTCCAACAGATGGGTAAAGATGTCGCCCTTGTAGTAAATAAAATAGACAATGACAAGCTCAAAGAGAACCTTTGGGAGTTTTATGAGTTTGGGTGTGAAGATATTTTTGGAATCTCTGTTTCACATAATAGAAACACTGTGACACTTATCGACTGGATTTATGAAAAGATCCCTGATGAGGATATCATTCAAGAGGATGAAGAGCAAGAGCAGATCACTGATGAAGAGAAGCTAAGTGATGAGGAGTTTTTTGCGCAATACAGTGATGAAGATGAAGAGGATGGATACTACTACTGGGATGAAGATGATGAAGATGAAGCGTTTGAAGATGACTCGATCTTTGCCCAAAACGACAAGATCAAAGAGTACGATCCCGAAGATGACAACCACATTAAAATCGCCATTATCGGGCGTACCAATGTCGGCAAAAGCTCACTTTTAAATGCCCTACTTCATGAGGAGCGATCCGTTGTAAGTTCTGTTGCGGGTACCACAATCGATCCGATCGATGAGACCATCACCTACAAAGACAAACAACTCACTTTTGTCGATACCGCAGGGCTTAGAAAACGGGGAAAAATTGTTGGAATCGAGCGATACGCTCTGCTTCGTACCAAAGAGATGCTAGAAAATGCCAATATGGCGCTTGTTGTCCTTGATGCAAGTGAGCCGTTTCGCGATCTCGATGAAAAAATAGCAGGGCTTGTAGATGCTAACCGTTTGGCGTGTATCATTGTTTTAAACAAATGGGATATCGCCGACAAACAACAACATGATGCAATCATCAAAGAGGTGCGTGAACGATTTAAATTTTTAGCGTATGCACCTATCATCACCCTCTCCGCTGCTTCAGGGCAAAGGGTAGATAAACTGCACGATATGATTATCAGCATCAATGAAAACTACTCCCAACGGATCCCAACCTCAAGACTTAATGAGGTGTTGCAACTCGCACTGCGCCGCCACACACTTCCTAGTGTCAGCGGGCAGATCATCCGCATCTACTACGCAACACAGTATGAAACAAGACCACCAAAGATCGCACTCATTATGAATAAACCAAAAGGGCTACACTTCACTTACAGACGCTATTTGGCAAACAAATTCAGAGAAGCTTTCGATTTTGAAGGCACGCCACTGCTGTTTAAAGCGAAAAAACGGGGTGAACGCTAGAGCTTAAAACGGCTTAAGCACCACCATAGCTACAATGAGCAACATAAGAATTGTTGGGATCTCATTGTAGATGCGAAAGAATTTTGCAGTTTTTGTACAACGGTCAGCTGCAAGATCTTTTCGATATTTTTCCATAGAGAAGAAAAAAACAACAAGCAAAACGACCAAAGATATCTTTACATGTAACCAACCGTTACCTGCAAAACCGTAAAGATACGCCAACACTCCACCACTGATGAGTGTTGCCCACATTGCAGGAGCACCGATATACTTGATCAGTTTATACTCCTGAATCTTCACAATCTCAACAAAGCCTTTATTCTCTATATTTTCTGCATGGTAAACAAAAAGGCGCGGCATATAAAAAAGCGCTGCAAACCATGAGATAAATGAGATCACATGAAACCAAAGTACCCAATCGTACACATTTTATCCTTTAAAAGTTTTTCTCGATATAAAACGAGTTATAGTTGGAACCACCATGCACACCGTTATAAAGGCCAAATACACCGGAACGATGCTTAATAGCCACACCCAAGTAAGTATCTTCAAGGCTCTTGAGATGGACAAGCTTACCCATATCGAAATCTAAACTAAAATCAAGATAGTTTAAAAACTTTGATATAGGAGAATCCTTGTTTTGTGAATCAAGCTCCTCAATCTTGAGTGTTTTTGTTGTGTAAGAGATCCCCCTCCCCTACACCGAAGCGCACACGATTTTGCCAAACATCAAAGTTCCAGATCGCTTTAATATAGAGATCTGCTCCGTAACTATTTGTATATTTGGCTTCATCGTAATAATTCACGCCACCTTTTGCATAGATATCAAGAGGCTATCCGTTTATATTGCCCCACAATAGATAACCACCATCTATGGAGTAGATCTTGTACTCTTTATGAGTTGGGTTTATATCACCAAGTAAAACCTCACCCAAGTCTTTAATCGTTGCGTATCCGTAAATACTACGAATGGAGTAGCGCGTATCTGCGACCATAAGGGTTGCAAACAAAAACAACAGAGTGCTACAAAAAACCTTCTTATGCATCAACAATTTCTAAATCTCTGATCGATTCATTTGGATGAGAAACAACTTTATCATG
>VCAY01000001.1:65332-74148 GCA_013607635.1 Campylobacterota bacterium | reverse complement strand
TTCGTGATAAAATCCGTTTTAAACATTACAGTTACTCGACTGAACGCACTTATGTTCATTGGATTAAGAATTATATTCTTTTTCATAACAAAAAACATCCTATAGAGATGGCAAAAAGAGAGATTGAGGAGTATTTGACATTTTTAGCTACACAAAAGCATGTTAGTCCTACAACTCAAAATCAAGCATTTAATGCGATTTTATTTCTTTATAAAGAGGTTTTAGGAATAGATATAACGGAGTGGAATATCCAAGCTCTTCGTGCACAAGAAAGAAAACATATTCCTGTTGTTTTAACGAAAGAGGAGGTGCAAAAAGTGTTGCAAAACTTAAATGGTATTTATAAACTAATGATTACACTTATGTATGGCTGTGGACTTAGAATGAATGAGGTTTTAAACATCCGTTTAAAAGATATTGATTTTGGTTTTAACAAGCTCTATATTTGGGATTCTAAATCACTCAAAGATAGAACGGTTCCTCTGCCAATGAGGCTTAAAGATGAACTGCAAGTGCAAGCAAAAAGGGTAGAGGAGATACATCAAAAAGATGTGAGTGACGGTTTTGGGAGCGTTTATTTACCTTTTGCTTATGAGAAAAAGTATCCGAAAGCGAAATTTGAAACAAAATGGCAATATCTTTTTCCAATGACGAACATTTCACAAGATCCAAGAACAAAAGAAAAAAGACGCCATCATATACTTCCTCAAACACTTGGTCGCAACATAAAAGTAGCAGCACAAAAAGCCAATCTCAACAAAAGAGTAACTTCACATATATTTCGCCATTCTTATGCAACACATCTGCTTCAAGCGGGGATAGATTTAAGAAGTATTCAAGAATTACTTGGGCATAAATCTGTTGAAACTACCATGATCTACACACATGTAGTTTCAGAGATGAATAAAGCAAAGCTTGTAAGTCCGCTGGATTTTTAAAAGGTTAAGAAGATGATAGAGCGATTTTATTTAAAAGATTATCTAAGTTTTGATGAGGCTGAGTTAGAGTTGCAAAACGGTCTTGTGGTTTTTAGTGGTCCTAGTGGGAGCGGGAAGTCGATCTTGATGGAGGCTGTACTTGCAAGTGTTGGTGGTGCTACATGTAATGCCGCTGTATGTGAGAGCAGTGTCTCCTGGGAGATAGATGAAGACTCTTGCGGCATTGCCAATGAAGATATCAATGTTTTTAAACACATCAAAAAGGAAAAATCTCGCTATTTTATCAACAACCAATCCCTTTCAAAAAAAGCTATGTATGCTATCGCTTCAAACCATTTGCGACACCTGAGTCTTAAAGACTACAGCGATTTTGAAAACGAAAATCTGCTTGAGATCCTTGATGGGATGGCGGGTAGAGAGATACAAAACATCAAGCAGGAGTATCGCAAAAGCTTTCAAGAGTTTAAAGAGGTGCAAAAAGAGCTGCAACAGGTGCTTGATGAGGAGAAAAGGATTGTTGAACTTAAAGAGTTTGCCAAGTTTGAGATAGACAAGATCGCCTCGATCGATCCAAAAGAGGGGGAAGATGAGGAGCTGATGCAGATCAAAAAAGAGCTTTCACGTAAAGAAAAAGTGCTTGAGATGATCGCTGAGGCTAATGGAGTTTTTAACTTTGAGTATCAAGTCTCACAGGTGCTTGATATGCTTGATGTCGATAGTGCGTTTTTTGATGATGCTATGAATGAGTTAAGAGCTACTTTGGAAGGGGCAAAACAGCGATTTAGTGCACTTGATGATATGGATGTAGAGAGTGTGCTTGATCGTATCGAGCAGCTTTCAGAGTTAAAAAGACGATACGGTAGTATCGAAGAGGCACTTTTGTACAAAGAGCAAAAGGTGGGTGAACTAAAAAAATATGAAAATATTGAGATAGAAAAAGAGGGTCTTCAAAAGCATTATGACGCGTTACACGTAACAGTGCAGGAGCTTTCAAGTCAACTAAGTAGCCTCAGAAAACAAACCTTGCCTCAATTTATTAAAGAGTTAAATAACTACCTTCAGCAGTTGTATATGAGAGATGCAAAGGTGGCTATCGTTGCGCAGGCGTTGGGCATTAGCGGTAAAGACAGGGTTGTGCTCGAACTTGACGCTACAGAGCTTGGTAAGCTAAGTACAGGGGAGTTTAACAGACTTAGACTTGCGGTTCTTGCGATAAAGTCGGCGCAGATGAGCAAACATGGTGGTGTGCTAATGCTCGATGAGATCGATGCCAATCTCAGTGGTGAAGAGTCGATGAGTGTTGCAAGAGTGCTTAAAAAATTGACAAAAAATTTCCAAATATTTGTGATCTCTCACCAGCCGCAACTTACCTCTATGGGGGATCAACACTTTTTAGTCTATAAAGATGGTAATATTTCAAAAACAAAAGAGCTAAATTTTGATGAGCGTATCGAAGAGATCGCCAGAATCATCAGTGGTGATAAGATCTCCGATGAAGCGAGAAAATTTGCCAAAGAGCTCTTGAGTGCATAGAGGTAGTAGATGATAATAGATACACATATACATTTGGATGATGACAGATATAACGAAGATTTGCAAGCGGTGCTTGATCGCGCGAGAGAGGGTGGAGTAAAGCAGTTTATTATCCCCGGTGCTGATCCGTCCACCTTGCAAAAGGGTGTTGCGATTGCTGAAGCGAATGAAGATGTTTACTTTGCGGTAGGGGTGCATCCGTACGATATGCAAAACTTTGATGAAGCGATTTTTCACAAATATCTACCACACCCTAAATGTATTGCTGTAGGGGAGTGTGGGCTCGATTATTTTCGTCTTGAGGGAACAGAAGAGCAAAAAGAGCATAAAAAAAGACAACAAAAGGAGGTGTTTGTAACGCAGATACAGTTGGCAAAAAAGTATAAAAAACCTTTGATTGTTCATATTCGCGATGCTTCTAGTGATTCTAAAGAGATACTTTTGCAAAATGGTGCAGGTGAAGTGGGTGGAGTGTTACATTGTTTTAATGCGGATGAGCAGCTTTTATCTTTGGCAGATGAAGGTTTTTATTTTGGGATAGGGGGAGTTTTAACATTTAAAAATGCAAAAAAACTGGTACAGGTGCTTCCCAAAATACCAACAGAAAGACTTGTGATCGAAACAGATGGTCCTTACCTGACACCAACACCCCACAGAGGTGAGCGAAACGAGCCGTATTACACCACTTTTGTAGCACAAAAGATGGCAGAGCTTCTTGAAATGGATCGCTCAAGGATTGAGGAGATTACCACTAAAAACGCTCAAAAGCTCTTTTTTACCTAAAATTTAACAACTTTTCGATAAAATGATAAGATTTTATTTGAAAAGTTGCTTATGTTTAGATATCTGTTTTTTCTCATTATTCCATTTGTTTTACATGCAAACTTTACGTATGATTTGAGTTATGATAGAGAACTTAACGCATTGAGCTCTTTTGATATTGACCCCTCTTTTTTATACGACTCCGGTATGAATAAGATGAAAAAGAAGATTATACAGCGTGACCGTCACTTTTTTCGTGCGATGGAAAATGCGTACTTGTTTATCCCTGCCATTCGTACAACTCTTTCACGCTATAATATTCCCCGAGAATTTTTATATCTTGCCATGGCTGAGTCAAACTTCAGAACTAAAGCATATTCATCTAAAAGAGCAGCAGGGCTTTGGCAGTTTATGCCTTCAACAGCCAAGCACTACAAATTGAAGATTGATGAGTATGTGGATGAGAGGCGTGATCCAATCAAATCCACCGAGGCCGCCGCAAAACACCTCTCAATGCTTTATAAAAGGTTTGGCAAGTGGTATTTGGCTGCTATTGCATACAACTGTGGAGGGGGAAGATTGAGCCGCGCGATAAAAAAAGCGGGTACTGATGATCTGAGTGTTTTGGTAGATGATACAAAAAGGTATATCCCCAAAGAGAGTCGCAACTATATTCGCAAGATTGTTGCGCTCGCACTCATTGGAAGTGATGAGAAATATCTGCTAAAAAGTGAGTACGAGTATCTGCTCAATCGCGCTAACGCTTACTCAATAGCAAATGTAAAGCTTACAGGCGGTGAATCACTTAAACGAGTTGCCAAGATGATAGGCTTGTCTCTACAAAATCTTAAAAAACTTAACCGCCATCTCAAGTATGACTTTGTACCACCCTATAAAGGAGGTTACGAGATCTATATCCCCTATATAAAGCTGACGGAGTTCAAACAAAAATACACACCACAACCGATTAAAAAGATCTATAAAGTGCATGTGGTGACAAAAGGGGATAACCTCTCATATATTGGGAAAAAGTATGGTGTTTCTTATAAGGTGATCAAAGATTTTAACAACCTGAAAACAACAAGGTTGTACATCAAACAAAAGCTTGTTATTCCTATCCCAAAGCGAAGCACCATAAAAAAGATTGACTCACAAGATTACTATATTGTAAAAAAGGGGGATTCATTGGAATCGATTGCAAAAGCACATAGGGTAAGTGTCCACAATCTTCGGACCCAAAATAATCTTCACGGTTCTTTAATAAGAGTAGGTGAGAGGTTAAAAATATATGAATAAAACAATTATTCTTACTTTAGCTTTTGTTTTAGCATTTTCGGCGTGTAGCACGAGAGGCAAAGGGGTGTATCGTCACAATAACTATGCGCACAGTTATGCTCATCCAACCATGAGACCTTATGTGGTTCGAGGTAAAAGATACTACCCAAGTGTGGTAAGTGTTGGCGATCAGTTTACGGGAACGGCGAGTTGGTACGGACCAAAATTTCACGGAAAGCTGACTTCAAATGGTGAGCGCTATAATATGTGGGATATGACAGCAGCACACAAAACACTTCCGATGAATACTATTGTCAGAGTTACAAACAGACGCAACGGGGAATCTGTAGTTGTAAGAATAAATGACAGAGGACCTTTCGTGGACAACAGAATTATCGATCTCTCCAAAGCAGCCGCGAGCAAGCTCAATATGATAGGAACAGGAACAGCTCCTGTAAAGCTGCAAGTTTTGGGATTTGCCGGCAAAGGTGCCAAAAAGATCCCACAAAATCAAAAGAAACTCAAAAAAGAGCTTGCAAAATCTCCAAAAAGCATGGATATGGATAAGTTTGCTTTGCAGATAGGTTCTTTTTCTAAAATTCAAGGTGCATTAATTACACAAGAAAAGTATAATGGTACTGATGGTTATAAAACAATCATCAAAGATGTAGAGACTGATAACGGAAGAATGTTCAAAGTTGTCCTAACCGGATTCAAAAGTGAGCAAGAGGCGAGAGACTATAAAGCACTTGGTAAGTTTAAACACGCATTTATTTTAAGAGAGGATTAGTATGGTTACGAAAACGAGAACAACGAAAGAAACTGACATTACGATATCGTTGGATCTTCAGGGAAGTGGAAAGGGTAACATTAACACAGGCGTAGGCTTTTTGGATCACATGCTTGAAAGCTTTTCAAAACATTCCTTAATCGATCTTGATGTTGTGTGCAGAGGGGATACACACATTGATGATCATCACAGTGTAGAAGATGTGGGGATCGTTTTAGGCTCACTTATCGCCGAAGCACTCTATCCAGTGCAAAAGATGGAGCGTTTTGGAAGTGCAAATATTGTCATGGATGAAGCGTGTGTTTCGTGCGATCTTGACCTGAGCAACAGACCGTTTTTGGTGTATAAGCTTGATATTGTTGGTAAGGTTGGTAGCTTTGATACTGAGCTCGTTGAGGAGTTTTTTAGAGCCTTTGTGCTTAATGCAAAAATCTCAACACATATTGTCCAGCAGCGCGGGAAAAATAAACACCACATCATAGAAGCAGCTTTTAAGTCACTTGCAGTAGCGCTTAGACGCGCTATGGCAACTAACGAGAGAGTTGGGATTCCAAGTACGAAAGATGTTTTATGATTAAACTTTTGGTGCTTGATGTTGACGGTTGCTTGACAGATGGGAAGATTATCTACGATGGTAATGGTGTTGAGAGCAAAAACTTTAATGTCAAAGATGGTCTTGGAATCACCTCGTGGATCAAGCTTGGCAATGAAGTTGCGATTATTACCGGTAGAGAGTCGAATATTGTAAGCAAAAGGGCTCAAGAGTTAGGGATAATACACCTTTTTCAAGGGGTTAAAAATAAACTTGAGGTGCTTCAAAAACTTGCAGAATCATTAGATGTAAAGCCATACGAGATAGCAGCGATTGGTGATGATTTTAATGACTATGGGATGTTTCGCTATGTTGGCAGAAGTTTCACGCCAAATGATGCCACAGAGGATATTAAGTCGTTTGTAGATGTTGTACTGCATAGAAAAGGTGGTGATGGAGCGGTGCGTGAGATGATCGATATGCTTATTGAGCAAAACGATCAAAAAGAGCAGTTTTGCAATCTATGGATCAAGGAGTAGGTTATTAATATTAATCTGTTTTTTCTTTTTATTATCACTATTGTTCTTTCAATATTTTTCTTTATGCGGCCACAAAATTATACATCCAAAAAGATGGGAGATATACCCTTGTTGCATGTTACAGATTTTACAATGTATGAGCTTGATACTCAAGGGCTGAAAACTTTAATGCTTGGTGGACAAGTATACAGATACGCCGATAGATACACTATCGATAAGATCGATCATACTGACAACTCGAAAACTCATATAACAAACCTGCGGGCTGATTTTGGAATATACAAAAACGATATACTTACGCTTGATGGTAATGTCACCCTTGTGCGTGATGATGGAGTGAGTTACGTAACACAGCACGCTAAGTATTATAAGAAAAAAGGGCTTTTTGTTGGTAATACGGACTACATACTCACTCAGGGCAAAAACAGATTGACCGGAACTTATGTAGATCACAATAATATTAGTGGTAAAATACACTCAAAAAATATTTTTGCCACATATTTTTTAGAATAAAGAGTAGTAGATGCATTTTATATTTATAAGTTTTTTATTTTTACAAACACTTCTTGTCGCTGATGAGTTAAAGATCAAAGCGGTCAAATTTTACGCAGATGAAAAGGCCGGTTTATCTGTTTTTACAGGTGATGTCAATATCGTCAAGGGAGATGATGAGCTCAATGCATCTCAAGTGACTGTACACATCGACACAAACAAAAAACCTACAAAGTTTGTAGCGCAGGGAGATGTTGCTTTTAGATTAAAAACACTTGACGGTGCACAGTATGAGGGTAGAGCTCAAAAAGCGGAATATTTGCCAAATGAAAAGATATATAACTTTTACACAGATGTACATCTTAAGCAGCTTGGAGACACAAAAGAGATTCAGGGTGATGAAGTGATTTTGAAGGTTCTTGAAAACAAGGCGTATGCAAAAGGGCAAAAGAAAAAGCCTGTGATTATGATCTTTGATATCGATGAGAAAAAAGAAAAAGAGGTACAATGATAGAGATTGTAGAAGCGAAGTTTGTTACTTCAGCACCAAATGTTAAGATGGCTCCACTTTCAGATGTTCGAGATGAAGTGGTGTTTATGGCAAGAAGTAATGTCGGTAAAAGTTCTCTTTTAAATGCGCTAACCAATCACAAGGGGCTTGCCAAAGTTTCATCGACTCCGGGTAAAACAAAACTTATTAACTATTTTGATATTACTTTTATGGATAGGGATAGCAATGAAAAGGTGTATGCCAAATTTGTAGACCTTCCAGGATTTGGTTATGCAAAAGTATCCAAAAGTCTTAAGACGGACTGGGAAAAAAACTTGACCGATTTTATTGTCAAGAGAAAAAATATCAAAATTTTTATCCATTTGATCGATTGTAGGCATCCCCATCTTGATATCGATACCGATGTAAGTTATTTTTTAACTGAGCATACAGATGAAGATCAAGCGATTGTGCAGGTGTTTACCAAGATTGATAAACTTAATCAAAAACAGCAAAATGCACTTAGAAAAGAGTTCCCCAATGCTTTGATGATCTCTAGTGCAAAAAAACGGGGTATAACAAAGCTTATAACACTTCTTTATACAATCCTACATGGCAGCAGCAACAATGAAAATTAGCTACAGAAAAGCTGTGCTTGGTGATATTGTCAAAATGCGCCAAATGGTTCAACCGGAGGTTGAGAGTGGAATTATTTTAGATCGAACAGAGGATGAGATAGCAACCAACATCCGCTCCTACATGCTAGCTTACAGCGATGAAATCTTAGTTGGATTTTGCACCTTGCATATCCACACGGTCTCTCTTGCCGAGATTCGATCTTTGGTTGTAAAAGATGGATACAGAGGTAACAAAATAGGGGAATCGCTTGTTGTTCAACTTCTTGAAGAGGGTAGAAAACTTGGTGTGCAGAAGGTTCTTAGCTTAACATATAAACAATCTTTTTTTGAAAGACTAGGTTTTATAGAGATCCCAAAAGAGTCCCTCCCGGAACATAAAATCTGGGCCGATTGTATTAAGTGTAAACATTTTCCAATATGCAACGAAGTATCTTTGATAAAAAAAATATAGTATTACTGCTGTACCTCACTTTTTATGTGATTTATAGCTCTCTTGCTACAATTTATCTTTTTTTACCACCGCTTTTTTCGCTACTACTTTTCTTCTTTTTACTAGCACTTAAAGAGAACAACCCTTTTGCGCTGTTTTGTATTGCTGCTGCTCTGCTGGTGTTTGAATCGAATAATGGGTATGTGTTTTTTAGCACCATCATCTATTTTTATCTACTGCATAAAATAGTGATGCCAAAAATATACACCTATTTCTCCTGTACGCAGTGCATACGGGTAGCTTATCCTCTGTTGGCATATTTAGGCTATTTTGTTTTTTGGAGTTTTATTGCCAGCATATTCTTACTGCCGTCACCACATATAAATTACTATATAAT
>VCAY01000001.1:49048-65234 GCA_013607635.1 Campylobacterota bacterium | reverse complement strand
TAATAAATTACTATATAATTTATTATATAGTAATTGAATTTTTTATTGTGAGTCTCCTATGAAAGTCAAGTTTATTGTATTTGTCTTTGTATCGATATGGCTTACACTTATTGTGAGAGTTTTTTATCTTGCTATTCAATTGAACAATTACTACAATACACTATCACAAAACAATACAATAAAGATCGAAAAAATTGCACCTGTTCGTGGTGAAATAGTTGATCGCAATAACAAGCCTATTGCAATTAACCAGCTTGGTTTTAAAATCGCTTTGGCTCCACATCTACTCAAAAAGAGAAACAAAAATATTTTAGATAAAGAGTTAAAAAAGTTGGTTGCAATTTTCCCGTCACTTAAAAAAGAGAAACTTCTCAAAATATATAAGAAGAAGGACTCTTTTTACAATCATAATTTTATAGATATTGTTAGTTTTATATCTTATGAAAAAATGATGCCTGTTTATTCCATGCTTAATCTTGACAAATATCTTAAAATTAGTGCTGCACCAAAAAGATACTACCCATACAAAAACCTCGCAGCTCACATGATTGGTTATGTAGCAAGAGCAAATCAAAAAGATATGCAGCAAGATCCTTTAGTAGAGCTCATTGGCTATACAGGAAAAACCGGGATAGAAAAATACTACAACTCTTTTTTGCAAGGGTATCCGGGGAGTCGAAAAATTAAAGTCAATGCCAACAACCAAGAGATTAAGCAGCTTAGCTACACGCCGGCTGATGAAAATAAAAAACTCCAACTTAGTATCGATATGGATTTGCAACGTTATATCTCTAAAATGTTTTATGGAAAGGTGGGAGCTTATGTTGTGATGCAAACTGATGGATCTATCCTCTCAGCTGGAAGTTTTCCCAATTATGATCTTAATATCTTTATTAACGGCATGTCCTATAAGATGTATAATGAACTTGCATCAAGTCTAGATCACCCTTTTACCAACAAGTTGGTACACGGTCTTTACCCACCTGGATCTACCATAAAACCATCACTCGGTTTGCTTTACATTACAACCGATCTCAGTGAAAGATGGGGTGTCGTTTGTAAATCACACTTGCCACTTGGGGGCAGGGTGTTTCGCTGTTGGAAGAAAAAAGGACACGGCAAAACAGATATAACCAAAGCTATTCGAGAGAGTTGTGATGACTTTTTTTATAAAGGTGGTCTTGTGCTTGGTAATCAAAAAATGAGCGCTGGACTGAAGCGTTATGGTTATGGAGCAAAAACAGGCGTAGATCTTCCAAATGAGTTTATAGGGGTTGTGCCTTCAAAGCAATGGAAATATCAAAAATATCACAGAATATGGAGTATTGGAGAGACTGCCAATATGTCAATCGGTCAGGGTGATTTTTTAGTTACTCCAATGCAAATTGCCCAACAAACAGCACTTATTGCCACAGGAAAATTGCCTCAGCCACATTTTGCTACGTATTTTGGCGACACTCCATACCACCCATCATCACTGGAAGTACTTAATAAGAGAGAATTAAAAAAACTGCCCATAATACGCAAAGCGATGTATCAGGTTTGCAATAACCCTCATGGAACTGCAACGCATTATCTAAACTCTAAGGTGATCATAGCGGGTAAAACAGGTACTGCACAAGTTGTTGGAATTAAGCAAGATATTAAAAAGCGTAAACTTGAGCATGAGATGGCTTACTACAAGCGATCGCATGCATGGTTTACCACTTATGGTCCATATAAAAATCCCCAATATATTGTAACTATTATGATTGAACACGGCGGGCATGGTGGGCATGCGGCAGGAAAGATTGTATCAAATATCTACAATAAGCTTTTAGAGCTTGGCTATATCAAGCGATAAAAGTGTGCTGTAAAAAAAGTGCTAATATAGTAAGTAAAAAGATCGCTCCAGCTTTGTTGTAAAGTTTGTTGGCGATGATAAATAGCAGCGCGACAGAAGCGCTTGCCATAATCATAAGATCATAAGAGGTTGCTTCAAGATCGATAGTCAGTGGACTTACAAGTGCAGCTGAGCCTAGCACCATTGAGAAGTTGGCGACATTAGATCCTATGATGTTTCCGATACTCATCTCGGCATGACCTTTTTTAACAGCAACCAAAGAGACCACAAGCTCCGGCAACGATGTACCAAGTGCAATAAGAAACAGCCCTATAATCCACTCGTTCACACCAAGTGCTCTTGCGATGTTTGTGCCACTTTCAACAACAAAGTTTGCTCCACCAATTGTAAGAGTAAAACCAATTGTCAACAGTATGATGCTTTTGATCCAATTAAACCTCTCTTTTGCCAGATCTTCATCTATCTCACCCTCAAGATCTTCACTTGAATTTGTAAATAAAAAGATCAAATAAGAAACCATCATCAAAACAAATATAACGCCATCAACACGTGAGATCACACCATCTTGGATCATCAAGATAAAGATCACCACAGGAAGTACAACCCATGCGCCATCAAGTGCAAAAAGATCCCTTTTTGGCATCATCTTTTTTGCGATGAAAAATACTACCCCAAGAACCAAAACAATATTAAAGGTTACACTTCCAACCACATTGGCTATTGCCATATCGCTTTTGTGGTGAAACGATGCAACCATCGATGCCGCCATCTCCGGTAAAGATGTTCCAAAAGCTACCAGTGTTGCACCAATGACGAAGTGTGAGATATTGTAGTGTAGTGCAATTTTTTCAGATTCTTTGATGATAAAATCTGCCCCATAGATCAGTGCACTCATTGCAACTAAAAATATGACGTAGTCCATTATTTCTCCGTTCTTACTATCAAGCTCTCTGGTAGATTGTATTTTTGGATAATTGCAGCCTCTTTTTGGCGCATCTCTCCATTGTCTATCTCATGATCATACCCCATTACATGTAACAATCCGTGGATATAAAGCAGTGTAAACTCATCTTGTTCGCTGTGCCCAAGCTCTTTTGCTTTTTGTTCGACAAAGTCAGCAGAGATTACAATACTTCCAAGTGGGACAAACGGGGCTTCTGTATAAGGAAAGCTAAGCACATCGGTAGGTTTATCAATATTGCGGTACTCCCGGTTTATTTTCTGAATCGAATCGTTATAAGTAATGACAAGTTCTATATCTTTGTTTGTCAGAGAATTTGTAATCTGTTCTATTATTGTTGTGTTATAATCTTTGTTAGTTTGGTTTTGTATATCAATCATAATGGAATTATATCCTAAGTTTATGTTAAAATCTCAGTATGGAAACAAAAACAACAAAAAAAGCGGTATGTATTATGAGCGGGGGAATGGACTCCACACTTACGGCATATATGATGAAAGATGCCGGTTATGAGATTATCGGGGTGCATTTTAATTATGCGCAAAGAACACAGCAAAAAGAGCTGGAGTGCTTTGAAGCGGTGTGTGAAGTCTTAGATGTCAAGAACAAGTATATCCTCGATTTGGATTTTTTTGAAAAGCTTGGTGCTTCTGCGCTGACAGATACCAAGATCGATGTGCCAACTGGTGGGATAGAGGAGGGAGTACCCGTAACGTATGTCCCTTTTCGTAACGGTATTTTTCTTTCAATGGCTGCAGCAATAGCAGAAAAAGAGGATGCTGAAGCGATCGCAATCGGTGTGGTTGAAGAGGATAGCAGCGGATATCCTGATTGCAAAGAAGATTATATAGCTGCTATGCAAAAAGCGATCAATCTAGGTACTAAAGATACAACCAATATCACAATCCATAAGCCACTTGTGCACCTTAAAAAATCACAAATTGTTACCGAAGCACTCAAATACAATGTCGCATTGGAGCTGACTTGGAGTTGCTACAAAGATGAAAATGCAGCGTGTGGCGTGTGTGACAGTTGCAGACTTCGCCTTGCTGGCTTTGAGCAAGCTGGTGTAAAAGACCCCATAAAATATGTATGATACTATTCAATATGAAGAGTATACTCTCCATATTGTGATCAACCCAAAACTCAAGCATACCTATTTGAGTGTCTCTAATGAGGGGTGTATTACAATAAAGATGGCGCGTAAAAACCTCAAAGCAGTTTATTTGCTTGTACAAGGCAAAAAAAGCTGGATCGAAAAACAATTGCAAAAAGTGGCATCACTACAAACTTTAGATGTGCCTATGCACTCTATCGAGTACCTGCAAAGCAGGGTGGAGTATTATTCAGAGCTTATGGGTTTGGAGTATGCAGCACTCAAATTTCGTAAAATGAAAAGCAGGTGGGGAAGTTGCAACTCCAAAAGGGTGATTACACTCAACAAAGAGCTTTTAAAAGTTCCCCAAGAGCATTTAGATTATGTAGTGGTGCATGAGCTAGCGCATTTGGTGTATATGGATCACTCAAAAGCGTTTCACGAATTGGTCGCAAGGTATATATCAGATGCAAAAATCCTTCGCAAAGAGCTTAAAAATTTTAAAATAGTGTAGAAGCGTCATATTTACTTGATGGTGACCATAGCATCCAGCCACCTGCACCTGCATCTTCAGCTGCTTTTATCTGCTGTTGAATCTGCTCTTTTCTGTACGGTATGCGCGCAGGTGAATAATCTTTAAAGTACTGTAGCCAAGGACGCACCCGTTTTGGTGCTATATCGTTCTCGATATGTTTGATGCTTCGATAAACAACAAGATATGGGTATTTAGCGGGGTATTTTTTGCCAAATGAACCTGAAGCAAATCCGGAAGGGTAGAGCATTGGACAGATATAATCGGCATGCTTTTGCAACGAATTGATCGTTTGACCAATACTGTTATCGTCCTTACTCCAACAAACATTGCCATATATGTCAACCGAGATAAACACACCATAAGGTTGTAGTTGCTTTTTTGCACTCTCTAAAAAATTACCAATCGCTTTAATACGACTCTCTTGAGTGTTTTTTTGAGAATAAAGCAGACCTTTTCGTGCAGGGAAGCGAACATAGTCGAAATTGATCTCATCAAACCCCACCTTAGCTGCCTCTTTGGCTATCTCTATAGTATATTGATGACTTCGTTTATCAAATGGATCAACCCATGCCATCTTGTCATGATTGCGCCATACTGTAGCGTTAGCATCATTTTTTTTGATAGCGTATTCGTAGTTGTTACTTGCCTGAATATCATCTTTAAAAACAGCGATTCTGGCAATAGTATAGATACCTTTTTGCTTAAGAGTGCGCATAAACTTTTTAATATCTCTATTTGTGCGGTTACGGTGTGCACCATAACTGTTTGCCTGTTTAAAGCCTGTCCAAAACATTGTTGAGCCATATTCGTTTTTCACATCGACAACAATGGCATTAAGCTGTGTTTGATCAATAAGCTCAAGTATTCTTCTGAATGTTTTGGAGTTGCTTGATGCCCCCCAAAAGGTTAAATAAAGTGCCTTAATGGTTCTGTTGCTATCAGCATCTTGTGTGCCAAATACTGAAGATAAAAGGAGTAATAATAAAAGTATCTGCCTCATAGTCTCTTATCTGTTGTTTAAAAAATAATCCAAACTCACATCACTCCACGCTTTTGAAAGGGCAAGGTGGGTTTGGATAGATTCAAGAACTGTTTGAAAATCTTGATTTGCTTTGCTTTGTTCATCAAGCACTTTAGCCAAAGCTATTTTAGCCGCTTGTGTTACCTCTGTTGGAAACTCTAGAAGTTTTACATTAAGATCTTGGAGTTTTTGGAGTGCTTTGATATTTTGCGCGTGAAACTCATAGGTCATATTGGAGTTCGTCTCACTTGATGCTACTTCGATCATCGCCTGATGTTCACTTGCAAGCTTCTCCCATGAGTGTTTGTTAAAAGTAAGCTCTAACACAGAACCCGGCTCGTGCCACCCTGAGTAGTAGTAAGGGGCTACTTTGTAAAATCCCATCATAATATCAAGTGCCGGTCCAACCCACTCCGTCGCATCAATCACTCCACGCTCGAGCGAGGTATAGATCTCTCCAGCTGGTAGTAGGATAGGATTGACCCCAAGTTTTGCCATCACTTCACCCCCAAGACCGGGGATGCGCATCTTAAGCCCCTGCATATCTGCAAGACTTTTGATAGGTTTGCGAAACCAGCCACCCATTTGGATGTTGGTGTTGCCCCCAAGAAGAGGGTAGAGGTTGTACTTGGCATAATACTCTCGCCAAAGCTTGAGTCCATCGCCAAAGAGCATCCAAGAGTTTACCTCTTCGGCGGTAAAACCAAACGGGATCCCACTAAAGAGTGAAAATGCGGAGTTTTTCCCTTTCCAATAATACGGACCCGAGTGAAAAGCATCGATCTGCCCACTACTTGTGGCATCAAAAACTGCTAACGCAGGGATAAGGGTGTTTTTTGGGTAGATTTTAATCTCGAGTGAGCCTGAGCTGATCTCAAAAACCCTTTTGGCAAATCGCTCCACTCCAACCCCCATGATAGGAAAATGCCCTGGCCATGAAGTGGCAAGCTTGATGGTTGTTTTTCTGCCTCTGTTAATGTGCACACTTTTTACATCATCAGATTTTTTGGGATGCTTTGAGTAGTCTATCGCAACGCGGTTGTTCTCATTACACCCACTAAGTGCAAAAGCACCCGACGCTAGTGTTGCTGTTGTTAAAAAATCTCTTCTATCCATTCTTTTTCCTAAAAATCAAAAAGTGTTTTTGGTGTGAGTTGTAGGCTTTGCATCAGTATCGATTTATCTGCCCCGATAATGAGCGCAAAATGAAACTGATGCTCTTTGAGTAGCGCCTTGATCTCATGTTTTTTGTTATAAATAGCAACCTGCATACCATTTAGCAAGTTTTGATCGATATTTTCTAATGCACTTTGTGGTAAAACATAAAGATTTTTTGCCCAAAATGCCTGCTTTTGCAGATAACTTATCTCTTTGTTGGCAAAGCTTGTACTTTTTTCAAAAATAAGCACTTTGTCGCTTGTTCCAAACTCTTTGATCTCAAAGTTTTTGTTGGTAAAAACCGCTTCAAAGTGATCGATCGGTGTAAATTTGCGAAGCCGAAAATTGATCCCAAGCACTTTTAAAAGGTGTAAAAGCTGCTCTAAGTACGGAATAAAAAACGGCGATATCAACTGCCTTTCATAAAAAACATTGTCATAGATAAATGAACTTTCAAAAAGTGTCTGCTCCACCACATCGATATGAAGCGATGGGTTTTGAGGTAGGTGCTTCACTTTAGTAAAAAGCTCACTAGAGATAAGCTCAGGAGAAAAAAGCACCGTCGCACCATCATCAAGCATATCAAGATCGTTGTAGATATCTACAAATGTGCCATTAAGCGCTAAAAAAGAGGGCTCAGTGATAATTTGCAATGCAAGCTTTAAGGTGATTGCGTCACACCCATACACCTCTATCTTTTTATCTATGAGCTTAAAGCGTAAAATCCTCTTGAGTGCCTCATCAAGATTTTCAACCTTTATCCAAGCGATCTCTTGGTCACTAATCTGCGCTTTTTTATCAAAAACTATCCCATAAGCACCGTTTGCTACTGCTTCTTCAATCTGCAATGGATCATAAGCAAAAAAAAGATCACCCCTTGTAACATCTTTTGCCCTAAAGACGATCTTGTTAAACTCACTGACAAAAGGGGAGCTTAACAGTTTTGCATGGGTAAGTGCTAGGATATTTTCAAGTCTCATCCAATCGGTGTGCCTGCTTTTTTAGGTTTTTCCGGTCTTATTAAACAAAGTCCATCTTCATCCTTAGCAGCAAGAAGCATACCAGCACTCATCAGTCCCATCAGTTTTGCAGGCTTTAAGTTGGCAACAACGCACACTTGCGTATTTAAAAGATCATCTGGGGTGTAAAACTCTTTGATCCCAGCTACGATTTGGCGAGGTTGCTCCTCACCAAGATCTACTTGAAGCTTGAGAAGTTTTTTGCTTTTTGGCACCTCCTGGGCATCTACAACCGTGCCCACTTTGAGTTGTGTTTCAAAAAACTGCCCAATCTCGATAAGATTATCCTCAGAGTTTTGTAGTTTTTGCTCCTCTTTTGGAGGGTTTGGCTCAGCTTTTGGGGCTTCTGGCATTAAAGGCTCTTCAATGCGAGGAAAGAGAGGGGGAACTTTTTTGATATTAAATACTTTTAAAATGTTTTTCTCTACAATGAGATCGTTGTAGCTTGCCGTATCGATCGTAAAATCAAGTGCATTAGCTATAGTGTTGGTTGTTTTTGGCATGATTGCATGCAACATCACAGCCGCTTTTGCCAAGATGTTTGCCACAAGCGCTACTGTTGCAAGTGCTTCATCTTTTTGATTATTTTTCATCTTCACCCACGGCTCATGCTCTGCTATGGCACCGTTACCGATCGCAAAAAGTTTCCAAAGCTCCTCAAGGTATCTGTGGGGCTGGACATTTTGCATAAAAATATCGAGTGAATCAAGCACTTTATTCATTGCAGAAAGCTCTTTTTGGTGGTACTTGGCAACATCTTTGCTGTCAATCACAAAGTCGCTGTATTTGCCACTCATACCGATGATGCGGTTTAAAAGGTTTCCAAGATCGTTACTAAGCTCTGAGTTGATACGGTCAATAAATGCTCTTTGGGAAAAATCCCCATCTTGCCCAAAAGGCACCTCACGAAGCATAAAATAGCGAAGATTCTCCGCTCCGTACGCATCTGCGACCTCTTTTGGCAAGACAACATTCCCTTTAGATTTACTCATCTTCTCACCATCTCTTGTCCACCATCCATGCGCTGCGATATGTTTTGGCAGTGGAAGATCAAGACTCATCAAAAATGCTGGCCAATAGATAGCGTGAAAACGCAAGATATCTTTACCCACAAGATGATAATCTGCCGGCCAGAAATCTTGCATCTTTGCATCATCATTACCATACCCTAGTGCTGTAACATAGTTGAGCAGGGCATCAAGCCATACATACATCACATGTTTGTCATCATTAAGCTCACTTGGCATCGGTACACCCCAAGTAAACGATGTGCGCGTAATTGAAAGGTCTTTGAGCCCACCTTTGACAAAGTTGATCACCTCATTGGCACGCGATTTTGGCATAAGAAAGTCAGGATTTTGCTCGTAATGTTTTAAAAGTGCGTTTTCATATTTTGAAAGTTTAAAAAAGTAGCTCTCCTCTTTAACGATGTTAGTACTTCTGCCACAATCGGGACAAAATTCACCGTCAATGAGCTGTGTTTCAGGGAAAAATGCCTCACAGCTCACACAATAATGCCCCTCATATTCACCTTTGTAGATATCACCTTTTTCATACATCTTTATAAATGCGTGTTGCACACCTTTTTTATGTTCTGCATCGGTTGTGCGGATAAACTTGTCATAGCTGATCTCAAACGCATCCCAAAGATTTTTAAAGCTCGCACTGATCTCATCGGCAAACTCTTGTGTTGGTTTGTTGTTTTTCTTTGCAGATTCCTCAATCTTTTGTCCATGCTCATCGGTACCTGTGAGAAAAAATGTTTTCTCACCCTTAAGTCTTGCATAACGTGCCAGAGAGTCTGCAATAAAAGTAGTATATGCATGACCGATGTGTGCTTCTCCATTTACATAGTATATTGGTGTTGTTATATATTTTTTACTCAATTTCTCATCCTTTTTTTAAAACTCAAATCCGCCTGTATCGCCTTTACTCATCGAGTTATATACGGCATTGACATACTCACCTCTTAGCTCGCATTCTAAAAACTGTTCACACTTGCTGCAACTCTCAAGTTGTTTGTCTGCTTGACATTTTTGCAGTTTTTCCAGCATCTCATCAAGATAGAGCTCAAATCTATCTTTTTTTTCATGATCCATGTTGTGCATAAACCTCTTTGACGCGTGCTATTTCATATTTTGATCCAAAAAAACATGGTGATGTGTCGTGGATGTGCGCGTGTCCAAGATCAAGTACTCTTTGCTTACCATCGATCGCCTCACCACCCGCTTTTTCGTACACAAAAGCAAATGGAAACACCTCAAAAAGTTTGCGAAGTTTGCCTTGAGGCTTATCGCTTGTAGCAGGGTAGCTAAAAAGCCCGCCACCTTTTAAAAGGATCTGATGCAGATCCGGTACCATCCCACCTGAATATCTCAAACGATACCCTTCGGCAAAAAAGCTGTCAACCATCTCTTTGTGGTAAGGCTCCCAGTTTTGTTGTGTGCCGCCTGGAGCGTTGAGTTTCCCTTTTTCTTTTAGTCTAATCTCTTTGACATATTCAAACTCACCCTCTTGGAGCAAATAAAGCTTCACCTTATTGTGGGCAAAAACCATCTCAACTCTTGGCCCGTAAACCACATAACACGCTGCTACCATATTTTGTGAACCAAAACCACCTTTGTAGATACCAAAGATACTTCCAACACTCAAGTTTACATCCACCAAAGATGAGCCGTCAAGCGGATCGTAAGAGATAAAATACTCTCCATCTTCGTGAAGTGCGACTGTATGCTCTTTCTCTTCTGAGGAGATTGTATTGATACTTGCTACTTTTGAGAACTCCTTCTCGATGATCATATCACACTGGATATCAAGTTGCAGTTGTGTTTCACCTGAGCTGTTTTCTTGGTTAGAGTAGCCGATATCTTTGATATCGATCGCTTTTTTAATACGCTTGGCGCATGTTTGAATTGAGCTAAAAATATTGTCCATTTGTTCTCCTAAACTGATTTTCCATTTTTTAAAATCCACGAAATAGCTTGGTTGGCATCGTTAAGATCGAGGATATCAACACCTTCGGGTACCTCATAACCTGCTAGATCGATCGTATTGTCAATTGCCAATGCATCCATAAAGGCAAAATAATCGGTATCTATTTGCTCTCTAAAGATACTTATGCGCGGAAGAGGAAGCTTTTTAAGCCCCTCAACCAGCAAAACATCAAAATCATCAAAGATGCGGATCATATCCTCAAGCTCTGAATGTTTTTGGGAAAAATAGGTTGTACGATTTGGCGATGTAACAATCACATCAGCACCGGTATCGCTAAATTTGTAGCTGTCTTTACCTGCAATATCAAAACGTGCTTTATCTTTTGGGTCATGTTTGATGATTGCTACCTTCAAACCATGTTCGTGAATCAATTTTCGTGCAACTTTTAAGATCAGTGTTGTCTTACCACTATTGGATGGCCCTGTAAAACCAACTGCAACTCTTTTGTTCATTGTTCATCTTTTAATTTTTTGGATATTATAGTAAAGATGAGATTAATAAGTACTAAACTTCGATATAATGCCACTATGAAAAATACAATATTTGCTTTCATTTTAACATTTTTTCTTATCGGGTGCTCGCACGACAATGGATTTGCTCAGTTTGAATTAACACCAATACAGCAAAAATGGGAAAACAACCAGGTGTTTGTAGCAGTACGACACAACGATAAAATTGCAGGAACAATAACTGCGGTCTATTTAAACAAAGTGATGCCAGAATTTTATAAAAATGGTGAATATTTTTTTATATCGTTTTATCAAAAAGATAGATCTGTCAAACTTGATTTGTATTTAAATGGACACTCTTCTCTTTTGTTTCAAAAGATAGAAAAAGTGGATGCGCCCTATGGCAAACTTATTGCAGATACCCCACAGTGGAGTCAACTGTATATCGTAGGCTTTGCCAAAATCAGCAAAAAAGATACGCTTGGGTTAACCATCGCCAATGATGGTTATACCGCTGATAAGATGGTTTTTAAAAAAAGGGAATAGCGTGTTTAAAGGTGTCGCAATACGGAACTTAAAATTACAATTAATACCTGCAATGCGATGATAATAACCAGCGGTGCAAGATCTAGCCCGTTAAAATCAGTCCTTATAAAACGTCTAACATACGCATAAGCAGGGTTTGTTATACGGTAGAGAAACTGTACAATTGGGTTGTAAGGATCAGGATTAACAAAACTAAGAAGTGCAGTGATAATAATCACCCATATATAAACGTTAATCAGCGAGATAAGTATCCCACCAAAACCTTGAATGATATCTACTAGCATTTGACTAACTCTCCTAGATAATTTTTAAGATGTTGATACACCTGTGCAAGCTCAGGTGTATCTTGCGTATTGGCAAGAAATATTTGCAATGGCTTTTGCAATTGATCTTCACTTAGATTTGTCTTTTCCATAAGCATCGCTACAAACGCATCATAACTCTCAAAGTAGGGTGCACCTTCAATGGCGTCTTTGAGTGCAGTGTAATCTTTTTGAAGCTCATTCGGGATCTCTCTTGGCTCAAAAATCGGTTTGATCTTAGATTTGAGCTCTTTTGTCGTAGTAACATCTTTAAGATAAAGCTTTGCCAATGCACCAATGTCATCATCAGCAAAACCGACGTATCTTGAAAGCTCCTTATTGCTAAGATTACTGAGTACTTGACGGTTTATCTCTTGAAGCTTTTCAAGATCAAAACTCTGCGCATCTTCGATTGATACTAAATAATTTTGAATTGCTTCAGGGAGGATTCCAAGCTCCAAAAGTGACTTGATGCTTACGGGTGCTTCACTCTGAATTTTCGGTACATAACTATACTCGATTTTCTTATCGTATCCCAATTGCTTTCGGATATATTCTTGTTTTTCACAGTTGTATTTGTTCTCGTCGGTGGTGATGACAAGTGAAATATCGCTAAGCATATCATCTACAGCACTAGCAAAATCGTGTGTTGGTGTTTTCTCTTGATGTAAAATGATAAAGCTGTCTGTTTTGTTATTGTCTGGCTTGTGGATACGGACAACGAAAGGGTTTTCATTATCTATTACAAGCTCTGCAGGCAGGTTGGCGCAGGCATCGTCGTACATGTAAGGCTTGCCCACCTCTTTTGCTTCTTGTTGTTTTTTTGCTATCCATTCGTTGGAGCAAAAGCAGTTAAACGCTTTTTTTTCGTGCAAAAGTTGCAGCGCCATAGCAGAGTAAAAACGGATATTTTTGCTTTGATAAATGAGTTGCGAATACTCGATCTTAAATAGTGCCAGTATCTCAAGAGCTTCTTGATCGTTACCGGAAATATTTTGTTGTTGACCCAAATCTTCAATGCGGACAATAAACTCTTCGTTTCGTTTTTTTGCGGCATTGTAAGTAAGCAAAGCGATTTTAAGATCATTAATATCGATATCTGCAGTTGGACTCAGTGCAAATCTCAGCATTGAAGCTCCTAAATTTTTGGTGCAATTCTAACATATATAAGGTGAATTTGGATAAAATCGCATCATATAATATATTTAAATTAAGGTTTTAAAAAATATGGAATATAAAAAAGATTTTTTACATGCGATTGTTGAAGAGGACTTGAAATCGGGAAAATATCAAGAGATTATTACTCGATTTCCCCCTGAGCCTAACGGTTTTCCCCATATCGGGCATGCAAAGTCTATCTACATCAACTTTGGATTAGCGCGTGATTACAACGGGCGATGTAACCTAAGAATGGATGATACCAATCCAACAACAGAAGACACCAAGTATGTTGAAGCACTCAAAGATGCTGTCAAGTGGCTTGGGTTTGAGTGGGATGGGGATGTGCGATATACATCTAACTATTTTCAAAAACTTTATGAGTATGCCCTGCAACTTATCAAGATGGGCAAAGCGTATGTGGACAGTGTGAGTGAAGAGGAGATGCGTGAGCTTCGTGGAACTGTTACCGAGGCAGGTAAACGCAGTCAATATGCTAATCGCAGCGTAGAAGAAAATCTTGATCTGTTTGAGAGGATGAAAAACGGCGAATTTCAAGATGGCAAGCATGTTTTACGAGCTAAGATCGATATGGCAGCAGCCAATATGAAGATGCGTGATCCTCTGCTTTATCGTATCAAAAATGTGCACCACCACAGAACAGGTGATACTTGGTGTATCTACCCGATGTACGATTTTGCGCACTGTTTGTCTGACTATATCGAAGGGGTAACACACTCGATCTGTACACTGGAGTTTGAAAACAATCGTGATATTTACGACTGGGTGATCGACACGCTTGGTCTTGAGCCTCCACGACCATATCAGCATGAGTTTGCAAGACTTGCAATCAACTACACGGTTATGAGCAAAAGAAAGCTTTTAGAGCTTGTAGAGGGCAACCATGTCAGCGGCTGGGATGATCCACGCCTGCCAACAATAGCAGGGCTTAGAAGAAGAGGATACACCCGTGAATCGATCCTGAACTTTTGTGAAAGTGTCGGTGTTGCCAAAGCAAACTCTGTTGTAGATGTAGCGCAACTTGAGTTTTGCATCAGGGATGATCTAAACAAAAAAGCGCCCCGCGTGATGTGTGTGATCGATCCGCTAAAAGTTACGATCGAGAACTATGAGGGAAGTGAAGAGTTAGAAGCATCTTGCTATCCTGCAGATGTTGCCAAAGAGGATTCAAGAAAGCTTCCATTTTCTAAAGAGATCTATATAGAGCGTGATGATTTTGAAGAAAACCCTCCAAAAGGGTACTTTCGCCTCACTCCAGATCAGCCTGTAAGACTTAAACATGCCTACATCATCACTTGCAAAGAGATTATCAAAGATGCTAACGGTAAGATTATCGAGATCAGGGCTGAGTATCATCCAGATTCCAAAAGTGGACAAGACACAAGTGGCATCAAGGTAAAAAGTGCTATCCAGTGGGTAGAAGCCTCAAGTGCAAAGAGGGTAGAGCTTCGACTTTATGAAAGGCTTTATAAAAACGAGCAACCGCAAGGGCTAGAGGATCTTAACCCAGACTCGCTACATGTAATAAAAAATGCACTGATAGAGCCTGCGGTGATTGAGCAAAAACCGGATGAAAGATTTCAGTTTGAGCGTCAGGGATACTTCTACGCCGATCCTATCGACTATACAGATGCAAACCCTGTGTTTAACAAGATCGTTAGCCTCAAAGACTCATGGAAGAAAAAAGAGCAAAAACAACCTGCTTCAAAACCTAAACAAAAAGTCAAACCGGTGCAAGTTGACGGTGAAGTGGCACCGATGAGCCAAGAGGAGCAGGCACTTTTTGACAGATACACCTCAAAGCTTGGACTCAACAGCGAAGTAGCCAACACCATTGCCCGCGATGCTGATCTGGCATCATTTTACAGTGAAGCTTTAGCAGTTGCAAACTCACCTATCACTCTGGCAAACATTGTTGCTAACGAGGTAGCAAGAGAGTTAAAAGAGCAGGGTGCGATCAAATTGAGTGCAAAACAGGTAGCACAACTCGTTGCAATGATCGATGATGCAACTATCTCTAGTAAAATTGCCAAAGAGGTGTTTGAGCAGATGGTTAAAACTGCCAAAGATCCAAAACAGATCGTTGAGGAGCAGGGGCTTGTGCAGATCAGTGACCCGGCTGTTATAGAGCCGATCATCGACGAAGTGATAGCAAAAAATCCAGACAATATTGCTAAATATAAAGCAGGAAATACAAAACTCTCAGGGTTTTTCGTAGGGCAGGTACTTAAAGCAACAGGCGGTAAAGCAAATCCAAAGATTGTGAATAAACTTGTAGCTGAAAAATTAAAAAGTATTTGATTGATGGTGACCCCACGGAGACTCGAACTCCGGTAACCAGGATGAAAACCTGGGATCCTAACCGCTAGACGATGGGGCCTTTGAAGGCTCAACTTGCTTGTTGAGCCGAAATTATAGTGATTTTATTCTTAATAATAAATTAAAAAAAAATCACAATCTTTATTATTTTTCTTTAAACTGCTCCAGCCACTCTGTATCGATCTCTTTTACCTCTTTTTCTTTTTGCATTAAGAGTGAATCGATAATGTCAATAAGAGTGTCTTTGTCCATAAAATCTAAAAGATCCGGATTAATTGATGTCTCAGTGATCCTGCCATGCTTGTTTAGAAGATCTTGTATATCTGCAATAAGTTGCTTTTTTCTTTCATCCATTTAAAAAGATCCCTTTTTTGATTAACATAATATATATTCTCTTGAAATTTGTATAATTGCTGGAGTGTTTTATTTTGCACTTAAAAGCTAAAGAGAGTCAAAAAACTCTCTTTTTTGGAAAATTTACTTTTCTCTACCGTTTCCGTAATGTTCAAACAGATACTCTATAACAATATCCGCATCTTCCTTTGCAATAGGTGCTTTGAACGCTTTAATCATCTTTTGAACTTTTTCAGCCCAAAACGCTTTTGACTGAGGTCCTTGATTAAGAATATATCCAAAAGAATGACACATTAAACAGTTTGCCTGAACTGCATCAAACCCTTTACCCATGGTGGAGTCATCTCTACTTTAGTTGAAGCAAGAGCATTGCTACCAAGCACTGCCGCCGATGCAACCAAAGAGCTTTT
>VCAY01000001.1:36548-48951 GCA_013607635.1 Campylobacterota bacterium | reverse complement strand
ATTGGTGGAGTCATCTCTACTTTAGTTGAAGCAAGAGCATTGCTACCAAGCACTGCCGCCGATGCAACCAAAGAGCTTTTTAGAAACTCTCTTCTTTTCATAAATTTTCCCTATATAATAGTTAAAATAATGTAGAATTATACCCTTTTACTTTGAAGGTATCTTAAAAAATCATTTTAGCAAATACTTTTGTGATAATTCTTTGATTTTTTTATAAATTTTTTCAAAATCGGTTGCATAGACTCTATTGTGCCCTATTGCTGTAATAAAGTTAGTATCTCTTTGCCATCTAGGAACTAAATGCAGATGGATATGCTCCGCTATACCGGCACCCCCTGCTTCACCAAGATTCATTCCAAGATTGACACCATGTGCACCAAGCCCCTCTTTAAGCAATCTTACACCCTTTTGCGCAAGTGCTGTGATATGCAGCCAATTTTCTTGTGGCAAATCTTCAAGCTTGTCAGTATGGGTATGTGGGATAACCATAAAATGCCCCGGTGTGTAGGGGTATTTGTTCATCACCACAAAGCAATGTTCATCTCTATACACGACATGTAACGCTTCATCTTCATCGCTGTGTTTTGAGATGTGACAAAATACACACCCCTCTATCTTTTTGTTAGTTACATACTCATCCCGCCAAGGGGCGTATAAAATATTTTCCATTCTATTCCTTTGGTACTATTGATATTAGATCCACGCAAAAACAAGATCTGGAAACAGTATCACAAGCCCAAGGGCTAACAGTTGCAGTAAGATAAATGGGATAATCCCTTTGTATATCTGCATCGTGCTGACCAAATTGCCTGCTGCACCTTTTAAGAAAAATAGACTCAAACCAAATGGAGGTGTCAGAAATGATGCCTGTAGGTTCATCGCAATAAGTACCGCAAACCAGATCGGATCGATCCCAAAAGCGTGCATCACAGGCACTAAAATAGGCACAATAATAAAACTAATCTCGATAAAGTCTATAAAAAATCCTAAGATAAAGATACTTACCATCGACACCGCTATAAACACCCAAACATTACCGATATCGTGACTAAAAAAATCAAGGATCAGATCATTGCCCCCAAGCTCGTTAAATACCAATGAAAACGCAGTTGCACCGATGAGGATCATAAAGATCATCCCACTGAGCTTCATTGTCTCAAAAAGTGCGTACTTGATCATCTTAGTTCCCAGCGTTTTATTAAAAAATGAGAGGATGATCGCTCCCACAACACCAAAAGCAGCCGATTCCGTCGGTGAAGCGATCCCTGCAAAGATACTTCCAAGTACTGCTAACATCAATACAAATGGTGGAATAATTGCAAAAAGAATCTCAAATACACCAACCTTCTCACTACTTACCAAAGCAGGTGCTACCTCTTTATTCAAATAGGCTCGAAGCAATATGTAAGCGATGTAGAGCCCAACAAGCACAAGCCCTGGCAACACCGCTCCCATAAAAAGCTCACCAACACTCACACTCATCACATCACCAAGAACAATAAGGATGATCGAAGGGGGGATAATCTGCCCAAGTGTGCCACTTGCAGCGATCGTACCACTTGCAAGTGCTTTGTCATACCCCGCACTTACCATCAAAGGCAGAGCAATTACACTCATCATCACCACCGAAGCAGACACGATCCCCGTCGAAGCTGCAAGTATCGCTCCAACAAGTACGACACTTACACCAAGTCCACCTCGCACCCCTTTAAAAAGGGTACTCATCGAGATCAAAAGCTTCTCCGCCATACCCGATTTTTCTAAAATTAGCCCCATCATAATAAACAGCGGCACTGCCATTAGTGTGGTGTTACTCATAATCCCATAGATGCGAAACGGCAAGATGTTAAACACCTCAAAACCGATATCGGGAGTAAAAAAAGCAAACAGCATCGCCACACCACCAAAAGCAAACGCTACGGGGATCCCAAAGATTAAAAGTAGTAGTGCTACGAAAAACATCACCAAAGCTATCATAGGTTTTTCCATTTTGTTAGCGTTATATGTAACTCTTTGAGAGCTTGTAGTATCAATAAAACAAACGCCAAAGGCATAAGCGCTTTGACAATCCATCGATACGGTAAGCCTCCCGGATCGCTTGAAGCCTCGTTTTGCACATAGCTTAGATGTACAAAATCATACCCAATGTAAACAATCAAACCAGATAACGGCAAAATAAAAAACAGAATCGTAACAAACTGAATGACAAGCTGCGTTTTTGGTGCAAATTTATCATACAAAATATCAACACGTACATGAGCGTTACTACGAAGTGTATAGGCGATACTCAGCAATATCACTACATCAAACAGATGCCACTCCAGCTCTTGTAGTGCGGTAGAGCCTGCGGAAAAAAGGTACCTCGCACTCGCATCAAAAACAACAAGTATCACCAATAAAACCAAAGCAAATGCCGTAACATAAGCGATAGCAACGGTGAGTCTCTCTAAAAACTGCATCATATAAAGTTTGGCGCATCGTTGGCAAAAAGGATAATATCACCCGCTTGGGTCTGTTTTGCCAAAAGATCTGTGAGTTTTGATTTATCTGAGAGGATAAACTTGTGTTTAACTTGCAGATGTTTGTTAAATAATGCAGCATTAAGAGAGCCGGTAACGATCACCGTATCAAACACCTTGTTAATCGCCTCAATAAGTTTGAGATTTAACTCCTGCGTACTCTCAACAAGTCCGGGAGTTACAATCACTTTCGCACCATCATGCAGTGAGCAAAGGCGAATAGCCTCAAGCATCCCGTCAATATTGCCGTTAAATCCATCATCGATGATGATCTTGCCACCTGCTGTGATCTTTTGGAGTCTATGCTCTACCGGCTCTAACTTGGCAACCGCTTTGACGATCTGCTCATCACTGAGTCCAAAATAGTGAGCGATCTTGACGGCAACTGCGATATTCATAGCTTGAAAGGAACCTAAAATATCGGTATGAAGATGGATCGTTTTATCACCTAACTTCATATCAAAGTCGATCCCCTCAAGTGTAGCGTTGATGTTAGTGATCTCATTACCGAAAAACTCCACCTTCTCATGCGGCTCATCAGTAACAGTAGTATGGATAAACGCTTTTTTGAGTCGTGGAGATTTCATGATCTCTAGTTTTGTTGCAATGATATTTTTAAGTGATTTAAAATACTCAATATGCGCTTCACCCACGCGCCCCACAACCACTGTTTGTGGCTCTAAAAAGGTGGTGATCTCATAGATATCCCCTACCTCTCTAGCTCCCGCTTCAGAGACATAAAACTGTGTTGATTGTGGCAGGTTGTTATTGACATCGGCAACCACTCCACCAAGGGTATTGACACTTCTTGGGGTTGCATACACCTCAAACTTATGCGCTAAAATCTGTGCAACAAAGTTTTTAATGCTCGTTTTGCCATAACTGCCGGTGATGCAGATGATCTCTAATCCATCGATCGAAGCGAGTTTGTTTTTTGCCTGTTTTTTATAGATGGCAAAGAGATACTTCTCGATCAATATACTGCCGATGTAAGCAACAGCCAGCGGCATAAACACCCCGTAAGTAGCACAGCTCTCTTTAAGTGTGCAGATGATATCTTGAAAAAGTGTGAGTGCCACAAGTAGAATCAAAAACCGTTTAACCCTCCAGGTAAGTACCAGTTTTTTATCGAGCCCCTTGTGCCAGATAAAGATCGCAGGAAGCAGTGCAAAAATAAAAAAGATGGTAAAAAACTTTCCTGTTGTATAGTAGGCAATAAATGGGATAAGAAAATAGATAATATGCCAATGAACTTTGTGGTGCTTTAGCACAACCCTAGAGAGTTTGTAGTTGTACCATTGCAAGTTGGTAATTAAATACCACCCAACTACAAGAACAAAAACAACATTGACACTAAAGGCTATGAGCGTTTCATACTCTTGCATCTAGTGCTCCAGTGTCTTTAAAAAAGTTTGTTCTATCTTTTGTGCAATATCTTTGGCGTGTTGCATAAAGAAGTAGTGATCCCCATCATACACCTCTAACTTCGCATCGGGGATCAATGAAGCTATCTTTTTACCAGATTCCAGTGGTGTAGCGCTATCTTTTTCTCCCCAACAAATAAGAGCGGTGTTGGTAAACTTTGCAAACTCATCACTGTAATCTTCATCGACAACATTTTTAAATGTCTGATACATATACTCACTCAGTTTTTTGGCATCATCAGCAACAAACATCTCTCTAAGTTTGGAAAAACCAAGATTTTTCAGCAGTTTAAAAAGTGCAATTTTAAGCTTGATTTTTAGCGGTTTTGCTCGAAAAATACCGGCACTTGAGAGCAGTACCAAAACCTGCGGATCGAGTAACAGAGCCACTTTACCCCCAAAAGAGTGTCCCACGATAATCTCTTTTTTGGCATTAAGATGGATCATCAAAAGCTCGACAATCCTTGCAACATCTGCTGTAGTTAAAGGTGTGGGACAAGTTGATTTTCCAAAACCGGGAAGATCGATGTAGATATGGCGAAACTGATCCATAGTGGGTGCAAAAGATTGCTTCATCAACTCTTTGTTACTCCCCCATCCATGTAAGATAATGATGTCAACGGGAGCGTCAGGGTTGCGTATCTCGTAACTGATATCAAAAGTGTGCTGTAGGTGCTGGATAGATCGCAAAGCCATTATTTCCCTTTCGCTTTTGAGATGGAGTGGATATACTCATAAGTTGCATTGATCCTTTTTTTGTGTGGCAGTGAAGATGCAAGCTCCTCAATAACTTGTGCAAAATCTTCAAACAGATAGTTTGCCATACTCCCTGGGATCGGATTGATCTCATTGAGCAGCACCTCATCATCATGCACAAAAAAATCACAACGAATCAAAGAGCCTTCAAAAAGTCCGTCATACACTTTTTTGAAGTTTATCTGCAATTTTTTCACAAGCTCTTCATCTATATCCGCTTTAAGGACATGCTCACTTCTTGAAAAGTCCATATACTTCTTTTCAAAGTCTAAAAACTCCTCTTTTTTTGGTTCTTCAACGATCGAAAATTTGATCACACCATCAGCTTTATAACCAGCTAGGTTGTACTCTTTGGCACCCTCTAAAAACGGCTCAACAATCACTGTGTCATCAAACTCATAGGCTGTATCAAGAGCATAGTCAAGCTCACTGGCATCTTTGACAATGCTTACACCGATGGAGCTTCCAAGACGTGCAGGCTTGATAATAACAGGGTATGCCAGTGAGATATCTTTTTGCTCATCACGCTTGAGAACCTCATAGCGAACTGTTTGAACCCCAATAGCATCACAAAGGTACTTTGTGTACACCTTGTCAAACGAGAAAACACTCGCCGCAGTTCTTGGTCCAATATATTTCACACCATAAAAATCAAGCAGTGACGCGATGGTGCCATCCTCCCCATCTGCACCGTGGATGAGATTGAGCACGACACTTTTATATACTTTTTTACCCATCAGTGTCTTTTGCTCAAAACCACCCTGTGTCATCTGCAGTTTTGGCATCTTTTTGTGCAAACCCTTAGAGAAAGTTACCGCTTTCATCTTGGTTGGGTCTATCAAATAAAACGAATGATCACTGTCACAAAAAACAAAATCGATCGTAAAATTTTCCAACTTCTCTTTTAATGTGATCGCACTTACAATGCTGATCTCATGTTCAAAACTTGCTCCACCAAATAATATTGTTAATTTCAATGTTTACAATCCTTCTAAAATCAAACTGTTTGTAATAGTTTCAAAGCACCCTTGACTAGGGTTGGTGTATCATCACCCTCTAGTGAGCTTAATGCTTTTGCAATTTTATCCTTTTTAAACCCTAAAGATTCTAAAGCTTCACTCGCTTGCGCATAAGCCACTGTATTATTAGCCTCATCTGAGGTATTGTGGTTTTGCAGCAGCTCTGTATCAAAGCCGTTAAGCTCAACCAAAATCCGCCCTGCACTTTTTGGTCCAATTCCCGGAACTTTTTTAAGCCCATTGACATCGTTGTTATTAATAACCACGGCAAACTGAGAGGGTGAGTAGGTGGAGCAGATCGCCATCGCTACCTTTGGACCCACACCGTTAATCTTGATAAGCCTCTCAAACATCCTTTTTTCTGTCATCTCTAGAAAACCAAACAGAAGTTGTGCATCTTCACGAAAAATCTGTGTCGTAAAGAGTGACACAACATCACTCCCAAGTGCTGCAAAAGTTTGCAGAGATATAAAAACCTCATGCACAACACCTTGAATATCCAAATGGACAAAACTTGGCTCTTTGTAAACTATGTTCCCTTTTAATCCTACTATCAAACTCTCTTGTCCTTACTATTCTTCAACAGGGCGAATCGCATACTCATCTTCATTAATCTTTTTTAAAGCAAAAATTTTCTCTTGTGATCCCTCTGCAGGTTTATACACCAACTCTTTTGGAGGGTTCATAAGTTTAAATTTAATCTCATTATATCCTATCCACTCACCATGATTGATAACACGCGCATCAAAAATACTGTCTTGAAACGATACCGTGCGCGTACTTAAAAGATTTAACTGGTCTTGTTGTCTTTCATAATTCTCTTGCAACGCTTTGAGTTTATTTTGCAAAGCTTGAAAATCTTTATACTTCTTCACAAAGGCTTCTGGCATCTTGACACCATTTTTTTTGTAGTGTATCAACCTTTTTTTGATATCTAAAAATGCCGGTGTTCCATCTTTGATAAGTTTTGTATATTTTTGGATCTCTTTTTTAATCTCTCTGATCTCTATCTTAAGCTCTTTCGCTTTTTCTTCATTATCCTGCAGACTCTTTTGCGCATCATCACTAAGCACCGGATCGATCGTAAAGATATTTTCACTGCCATGGAGTTTATTGATCTCGATTTTCTTGGTTGCTGTGGCCTTAACGTGTGAAGTACATACATCTAACGTAATATTTTTTGCAAAAATCACCCCACCTAGTGCTTGTGTCACATCAACATCTTCACCTTTGATGTGACCATGTTCAAGTCTTGTTATATGTATCCCTTGCCCCTCTGCATTGCCTTTGTGAACATTAATATCAAGCTCATCTGCTTTAACAAAAGATGATTGGTGTGTCTGCCCTCCTATTTTTGCCTTTTTTGCGATCACCTTGGCATTTGAACCAACATTTCCGTCTATATCAATCTCACTTACTTCAACAAACATCCCTGTACCTACAGCATCTTTGATCGCATCACTCTCTTTAACAGAGATACTTACATCCGAATCAATACCACTGGCAATCGAACCGGTTGTTTTAAAACTGATCTCTGCAATATCAACATCTTGCTTGATCACATATTTATTCTCTTCAAAGGCAATATAACCATTCTCTTTAGCAATATAGTGGATAGAATCAGGCGTTTCCACCACTTTAATGGTCTCGTCTACATCAAATGTTGGCTCATTTACCACTACAGGTTCCTCAGGCTGCATATAGTCCCCACGACAGTTCCTGCCCGGTTTTCCCGGTTTTGGTTTTATGTATTCTATAAGCAGTTCATCTTTTTTAACACTCTGAATAAAGCCTCTGGATGCATAATTGATACGCTCATTTTCAGCAACCTCGTTATTGTTTTCATAATGCAGTATCAAAGCATCATTCGTTGTTGCAGTGGGTTCAACCCCCTCAGCTATCAAATATGTTTCATTCTTTTGAAATTGCACCGAGCCATTGATGCGAATTTGGGCAGAAAGTTTTGAGACCATATCATCTACCATCTCATCAAAGATATCTATAAGTATGCCGGCTCGTATTTTCTTTTTATCAATATAACTTTTTAATTCATAATCAAGATGTTCTACATATTCCAGTTTTGATCCTGCCGCAACACTCAAATACACCTTGCATTTTGTTGCATTGGCTCCAACTGCTGCTTTGAAATCTTTGAAAATATCTCTACTATTTTTACTGATCGAAAACACCTCAATCTCATACGTCTGTCTGATCTGAAAGTCTGGATTTAAAAGCTGTGTAACATCATCAAGATTATAAAGGTTTTCGGCTTCTATCTCTTCCCATTCCGTTTCTTTATTATTGGAAACTGTTCTCGTATATGTCTGTAGCCCCAGAAGATTAAAATCAAGTAGTTCTGGCTTCATATCATGCGATTTTGCAATATTGAAAATCTCTTTAGCCACATTTTGTGTACGCACCACTGTTGGACGCACACGAGCCAAAGTCTTCTTTTTTTTATCCGATGAACCAAATAATGCCATATTGCAACCAATGTATTAAATTTTTTAATTGTACAGATGATGCATTTTAACCAAAATTTCGTTAAAATTATTTAAAAATTTAAGAGAGCACCTTGTTTAAAACCATTTTTACCAACAGTTTTGGGATACTATTTTCAAGAATTTTAGGATTTATCCGTGATCTTTTAACCGCTTCTACTCTTGGCGCATCGATCTACAGTGATATCTTTTTTGTGGCGTTTAAACTTCCCAATCTTTTTCGCCGTATCTTTGCCGAGGGAGCTTTTACTCAGGTGTTTATCCCCGCTTTTGCAAAAACTGCAAAAAAATCTCTTTTTACGGTACATATCTTACTGATTTTTTTAAGCATCATTGTCGGTCTGACTTTGATTGTCAATCTTACCCCCGAACTCTTTACCAAAGCGATTGCGGTAGGTTTTAGCCAAGAGAACATCAAAACAGCCGCGCCCTTTGTCGCGATCAATTTTTGGTACTTGCCACTTATCTTTTTAGTCACCCTTTTAAGTGCGCTGCTGCAGTACAAAAACCATTTTGCCACCACCGCTTTCGCTACTTCACTGCTTAATCTTGCTCTCATTACTGCCCTCCTTTTAGCACAGGGAAAAAGTGATGCTACTATTGTTTACTACTTGAGTTTTGGTGTTGTGATAGGTGGAGTTTTACAGCTTTTAGTGCACATCATCGCCTTAAAAAAGCTCGGGCTTTGTCCACTGATGGTAGCGGGTTTAAAGCATCTCAAACACAAAAAAGGGTTTATCAAAAAAGATACCCAAAAGTTTAAAAAAGAGTTTTTTCCTGCTGTTTGGGGCAACTCCACCGCACAGGTCTCAGCGTTTTTAGATACATTTTTAGCCTCTTTTTTAATCACCGGCAGTATCTCCTACCTTTACTACGCCAACAGAATTTTCCAGCTTCCCCTTGCACTCTTTGCTATTGCTACTTCCGTTGCATTGTTTCCAAGCGTTGCAAGATATCTTAAAAACAACGACGAAACCAAAGCATTGCAAAACTTGAAAAAAGCGTTTTGGTTTTTAGCCTATTTGCTTAGTTTTGCCACAGTTGGTGGGATCATCTTATCGCATGAGATTATCTCGCTTTTGTTTGAACGGGGTGCTTTTCATGCCCAAGATACACAAAACACCTCAGTCGTTTTGGCGATGTATCTCATAGGTCTTATCCCTTTTGGTTTACAAAAACTGCTTGCACTGTGGCTTTATGCCAAACAGATGCAACTGCGCGCTGCTAAAATTGCTACTGCCTCCCTGCTAACTTATGCTATTTTTGCCCTCTTGCTCATCGAGCCTCTTGGAGTTGCCGGACTTGCACTTGCAAGCACACTTGGAGGGTTTGTCAGCTTCGCTCTGACACTCAAGACATTTGGCAAAGCAAACTTTTTGGCTATAATTCGCTCAAAAAATATACTCTATCTTTCACTCAGCCTCATTGTTTTTGCTTGGTTGTTGTTTGTTATAAGGGATTTGTTACATGTATATCTATAATTCGGTCAAAAAAGAGAAGCTTAAGTTTGAGCCTTTGCAAGAGGGGAAAGTTAAACTTTATGTATGTGGTCCAACGGTGTATGATGATGCCCACTTGGGTCATGCTAAGTCTGCTTTGGTTTTTGATCTTTTGGTACGGGTATTACGCGCTAAGGGCTATAAAGTTACTTATGCCAGAAATATCACCGATATCGATGACAAGATCGTTAAAAAAGCGATCGAAAACGGCACCGATATCCAAAGCATCACCGATCGCTACACTGAGGCGTTTCACGCTGAGATGGACAAACTTGGTGTGATGCGCCCAGACCTTGAGCCAAAAGCAACCAAAAATCTTGAAGCGATGTTTGGGATGATCCAAAAACTGATAGACTCTGGACATGCGTATGCAACCAAAGATGGTGATGTCTATTTTGATACCTCAAGTGACAGCGAGTATCTCTCACTAAGCAAGCGCACTCAAGATGAGGATGAGCGACAAAACCGCGTAGAGTCCTCACAGCTCAAAAAAAACCCTGCTGATTTTGCGCTGTGGAAGAGTGTCAAAGATGGCAGCATCACATTTAAAAGCCCCTTTGGCAAAGGTCGCCCCGGATGGCACTTGGAGTGTAGTGCGATGATCGAAGAGCATCTGGCCTATAAAGAAACCCCCTATAGCATAGATATCCACGGTGGTGGGGCTGATCTTTTGTTTCCTCACCACGAAAACGAAGCGGCACAAACCAGATGTGCTACCGGTCACAACTTGGCAAAGTACTGGATCCACAACGGTTTTGTCAATATTGACGGTGAGAAGATGAGCAAATCGTTAGGCAATAGTTTCTTTTTAAAAGATGCGCTTAAAGAGTATAACGGGGAGGTGCTTCGTTTTTACCTGCTTGGTACCCACTACCGATCAAACTTCAACTTCAACACCCAAGACCTTGAAGCGAGTAAAAAAAGGCTTGAGAAGCTTTATCGCCTCAAAAAACGCCTCTTTGGCTTAGCGCCAAACAGTGATGCCACACCGTTTACAGAAGCGCTGCTAGAGGCTTTGAGTGATGATCTTAACATCTCAAAAGCCCTCTCACTCATCGATGCAATGATCACACAGGTTAATGAAACGCTCGATACCGCCGGTAAGCACAAACAGCTCAAAAAAGAGACTATGGCAAACCTTGCGTTTATCGAAGAGATTTTAGGGTTTGGTGTGCAAAACCCGTTTGAGTATTTCCAAATAGGTGTCGATGCGCAGACAAAAGAGAAGATCAACACACTCATTAGACAACGAAATGAAGCAAAAAAAGCAAAAGATTTTGAACTCAGCGACAAGCTTCGTGAGGAGATTCTTAGCTACGGTGTGCAGATTATGGATACACCACAAGGCACCTTTTGGGAAAAAGTATGACACTCGAGACATTGAGATCTCACCTTAATGAGCGTGCGCTACATGTAACCGATGAGTTTGTACGCCTTTTTCATGGGCGTGGTGGACTTTATGAGGGGTTTAAACACCTTGTCATCGATCATATCAATCCCCATATTATCAATGCTGCTTTTTATTTTGAAGAAGATAATGAAGCGGAAGTTATCAAACTTTTAGAAGATTTTTCCAAAGAGCACAACTACCAAACACTTGTTATTCAACGCCGTTACCTCAAAGGCGCACCTAGTGAAGTGATTTTTGGAACTCTACCAGATGATCTTTTTATTTTAGAAAACGGTATGAAACTCAAAATCAATCTGCTAAGCAATAAAAACAGCTACTATTTTCCAGATATGAAAAACGGTCGCGATTTTGTGCGTCAAAACGCTCAAGGTAAACACATTCTTAACCTCTTTAGCTATACCTGTGCGTTTAGTGTCGCAGCGAAGTTTGGCGGAGCAAAAAGTGTTATCAATGTCGATATGAGCAAAGGGGCACTCAAAGTGGGAATGGCAAACCACGCCCTAAACAGTTTAGAGCCAAAAGGGGTGAGTTTTCTTCCCTACAACATCTTAAAATCGTTTGCAGCTTTAAAGAAAAAAAGGGTTTACGATATGATCATCATCGATCCACCGAGTTTTCAGCGAGGCAGTTTTGAAGCAACCAAAGATTATGAAAAGATCATCACCAAACTGCCACAACTTGCAAGCCAAAACTGCACCCTTTTGGCATGCCTCAACGCTCCGGAGCTTGATGAAGATTTTATTGTAGAAAAGATCAACCGCCTAGCCCCTAGTTTTAAGTTTGTCAAAAGGCTGGAAAATCTTGAAGAGTTTGCAAGTGCCAATGAGGCACGAAGCCTCAAAAACCTTGTGTTTGAGCGTAAAAACTAGCTGCAGTAAGTCGCCAAAATCCCACTGCGAATAGCCTCGTAGATTTGCTCACCTTTGAGTTTTTTCACAATACTAAGCGCAAAACAGATCGCCGTCGCAGGTCCGCGCGATGTCATGATATTTTGATCTTCAACCACCATCGCAGCATCTCCTTGATACCCCTCTTGGCGGATCTGCTCCTCAACTGAAGGGTAGCAGGTGTAGTTCTCTTTAAGCACACCCGCTTTATTAAGTGCAAACGGTGCCGCACAGATTGCGCTGATCTGTTTACCTTTAGCATCCATCTCCTGTAGTAGCCTTTGAACGTTGGCATCATCTGCAAGTGCATAAGTGCCATCCCATCCACCTGGAAGTACAACCATATCGATCGCATCGCTTGAGATGGTATCGATCTTAACATCAGCT
>VCAY01000001.1:0-36453 GCA_013607635.1 Campylobacterota bacterium | reverse complement strand
CATCACCGCCTCGATCTCCTCAAAGCCTTTAGCTAGTGGTACAACTACTTTACTCATTTTTCCCTCCTGCTTTTATTTTAGAAATAATAATAATTTAACCTTAAATTGAGTATAATCCTTCATATTTTTTTATGTGAGACGTGTGATGATCAATTATGAAGCTATAAAACCTTACCTTTTTAAACTGCAACCTGAAAACGCACACCATGTTGCCGGGTGTGTATTGCGTCTGCCAAACATCTGCCAGATCCCTTTTAACCCTTTTTTGGAGTCCCATTTCGTTGCAGATGAGATCTTAAATCAAGAGCTTTTTGGACGCACATTTTACAACCCTGTCGGTCTTGGTGCAGGGTTTGATAAAAATGCAACAATGATAAGAGGTATCCAAACACTTGGATTTGGTTTTACCGAGATTGGAACCGTCACACCAAAACCACAAGAGGGTAACCCAAAACCGCGTATGTTTCGCCATGTAGAGGAAAAGACGATCCAAAACGCGATGGGGTTTAACAACGATGGTGCCTACAAAGTGGTAAAACGCCTCAAAAAACGCTACCCATTGAGCACACCGATTGGGATCAACATCGGTAAAAACAAAGCCACACCCGAGAGTGAAGCTATCAATGACTACACCCACCTTATCAAAGCGTTTAACGGATTAGGAGATTATTTTGCGATCAATATCTCCTCCCCTAACACTCCAGGACTTAGAGATCTGCAAAATGAGGCGTTTATTACCACCCTATTTCAAGAGGCAAAAGCGCTAACAGATATGCCAATTTTGTTAAAAATAGCACCCGATATGAGCAAAGAGGATGCTGTGGCACTCACAACTTTAGCGGTTGCAAAAGGGGCTGATGGGATCATTGCCACCAATACCACAATCGATTATTCTTTGGTAGCACACCCTAAAGATATCGGTGGGCTTAGTGGTGCCGTTTTAAAGCAAAAAAGTTTTGAGATATTTGAAGCGATCGCCAAAGAGCTTTATGGCAAAACAACCCTTATCTCTGTTGGGGGGATCGATTCGGCTGAGGAGGCTTACAGACGCATCAAGGCGGGAGCAAGTTTAGTGCAGGTACTCAGTGCACTTGTATTTGAAGGACCAGATCTGGTGATGCAGATCAACAAAGGGCTTGTAGAGTTGCTTCAGGCCGATGGATACAACAACATCACCGAAGCGATTGGAGCAGATCGCAGATGAAAAAACTATTCATCTTGCTTATTGTGTGTAGCATCTTTATGCTTCAAGCACAACAACTTATACGATGCAAACAAACAAATAAAGAGACAGATATGAAAGAGACTATACAAACAGTAAAAATGGGCAAAACACTCCCATCATACCAAACCATGACACTCAAAAACGGTCTACAGATCGTTGTTGTACCACTGCACAACGAAACCAATGTGGTTAGTACCGACATCTTCTACAAAGTGGGTAGCCGCAACGAGATTATGGGTAAAACAGGCATTGCCCACATGCTTGAGCACATGAACTTCAAATCAACCAAACATCTTCAAGCCGGAGAGTTTGACAAAGAGGTTAAAAGCATCGGCGGGGTCAATAACGCTTCAACAAGCTTTGACTATACCCACTACTTCATCAAATCAAGCACCGACAATGTGCAAAAGTCGATCGAACTCTATGCCGAGCTGATGCAAAACCTCAGTCTTAAAGATGAAGAGTTTCAGCCTGAACGCAATGTGGTCGCAGAGGAGCGCAGATGGAGAACAGACAACAACCCCCTTGGGTATCTTTATTTTAAACTTTTTAACAACGCCTATGTGTACCACCCATACCACTGGACACCCATAGGGTTTATGAACGATATCCAGAGATGGAGCATCGATGATATCAAAGAGTTTCACAAACGCTACTACCAACCACAAAATGCGATCTTGATGGTAACAGGTGATGTTGATCCAAAAGAGGTGTTCAAACTTGCCAAAAAAGCGTTTAAAGGTATCAAAAACACTTCCGATATCCCTGCAGTAAAATTTGTAGAGCCCAAGCAAGATGGTCCAAAAAGAGTGGTGATACACAGAGAAAGTGAAGTACAGATGCTTGCTATCGCGTTTCACATACCAAACTTCCAACATGAAGATCAAGTGGCACTCAGTGTGATCTCAGAGATCCTCTACTCAGGCAAAAGCTCACGCCTTTATAAAGAGCTGGTTGACAAAAAACAGCTGGTAAACTCCGTGTATGCTTACAATATGGAAAACACCGATCCGGGTCTTTTTATCTTTATGGCTACATGTAATCCGGGTGTCGATGCACTTGAGGTTGAAAAAGAGATCATCAAGCAGATAAAACTGCTTAAAAAAGAGAAGGTAACCAAAGAGGAGCTTGAAAAAGTAAAAATCAACACCCGCTCAGACTTTATCCACTCACTCGAGAGTTCAAGCTCTGTGGCAAACCTTTATGGAAGCTATCTTGTACGCGGTGACATTAAACCACTCAAAGAGTATGAAAAACGGGTTGAATCGATCACTGTCAAAACACTTCAAGAGGTTGCAAAAAAATATTTTGACTCTGATCACTCAATAACACTCATACTAAAAAAAGGTGGTGCCAAATAAATCAAGAGCACTCCTAAAAACCCTAAGTGGTTCTCAGAGGGAAGAAAAAAAGATAAAACTGATTGTCATCATGAGTGCAATTGTATCAGCCTTATTTTTAATGTTACTTAGATATAATTCCCTAAAAATTTCTTTAAAGGTAAAACATGGGATTAGCAATCGGTCTTGTAGGGCTTCCAAATGTAGGTAAATCAACAACTTTCAACGCACTCACAAAAGCGCAAAACGCTGAAGCGGCAAACTATCCGTTTTGTACGATAGAGCCAAACAAAGCAGTTGTACCTGTACCCGATAAACGCCTCCATGAACTTGCAAAGATCGTTAACCCTGAGCGGATCCAATACTCCACACTTGATTTTGTTGACATTGCCGGACTCGTAAAGGGTGCAAGTCAGGGTGAAGGGCTTGGAAACAAGTTTCTCTCAAATATCCGTGAAACAGAGGTGATCTTACAGATTGTAAGATGTTTTGAAGATGAAAACATTGTTCATAACGAGGGAAGCATCGATCCGCTTCGTGATGTGGAGATCATTGAGGGTGAACTTATCTTAGCAGATATAGAAGTACTTTCAAATCGTGTAGAACGCCTTAAAAAACAGGCAAAAGCGGACAAGTCAGCTCAAGCAAAAGTTGATCTTGCCAATGAACTTCTTGAGTGGCTAGGAGATGGTAGCCTTGCTAGAAACTTTGAAAAAGCGGACACAGACGAGTACAAAGAACTTGCCCGTGAGCTCCGCTTTTTAACCGACAAAGAGATTATGTATGGGGCTAATACCGATGAGGATGGACTTTTAAAAGACAATGAATATGTCAAAGCCCTCAAAGAGCATGCACAAAAAAACAACTGTGAACTTATTAAACTGTGTGCTAAAGTGGAAGAGGAGTTAATCGGGCTTGAGGAAGATGAAGCCAAAGAGTTTTTAGATGAGCTTGGTGTAGAGGAATCAGGGCTTGAGCAGATTATCCACAAAGGGTTTGATAAGCTTGGACTTATGAGCTACTTTACAGCGGGTGTCAAAGAGGTTCGCTCATGGACGATCAAGAAAAACTCAACTGCTCCGCGCGCGGCTGCAACGATCCACAACGACTTTGAAAAAGGTTTTATCCGCGCAGAGGTGATCGGCTACGAAGACTTCATCAAACATGGCGGTGAAGCGGGAGCAAAAGAGGCAGGAAAAATGCGCCTAGAGGGAAAAGAGTACATCGTACAAGATGGCGATGTGATCCATTTTCGCTTCAATGTGTAGGTGAGATGAAAAAAAACATCAGCTTACTAGGCGCCATCTCCATCGGTATAGGTGGTATGGTTGGTGGCGGTATCTTTGCGGTGCTTGGTGAAGCGGTCTCACTCTCTCACGGCTCAACCGCTATCTCCTTTTTTATTGCAGGATTAGTAGCGCTTTTGACATCTTACTCTTATGCAAAACTCTCTGTTTATTTTATGAGTGAAGGTGGAACGGTAAGCTTTGTCGATGGTGCTTTTGGTGATAATATCCTCTCTGGTTCAATAAACCTTATTTTATGGCTTAGCTACCTTGTCACTATCTCTTTATATGCCACAGCTTTTGCATCGTATGGTACAACTTTTTTCAAACAATCTACACCTATGTTAGAGTATATTTTAATCTCCGTTGCTATCATTCTGCCGGCGCTTATTAATCTTATCAGCTCCACATTTGTAAGTCTCTCTTTTAATCCTTATCATCATAGCTGGAAGCTCTTACATCGAAGTAGATCGCCTAAATGTTGCCAACTGGGCAACACCATCATCGATCGTAACTGCAGGGATGATCATCTTTGTAGCTTATGAGGGGTTTGAGCTCATAGCTAATGCCTCAAATGAGATACAAAACCCACAAAAAAACATCCCCCGTGCCTTTTATATCTCGGTGATAACGGTGATTTTACTCTATATGCTTATCTCTATTATCACCGTCGGCAATGTCGATGAAGCCACACTCATCAAAGCTCAGGATTACGCTTTAGCCATCGCTGCCAAGCCCTCACTTGGGCAGATCGGTTTTACACTTGTAGCTATTGCCGCCCTACTCTCCACTTTTTCAGCGATCAATGCCACCATCTATGGCAATGCAAGACTTGGCTTTATCATAGCCAAAGATGGAAGACTGCCAAAGATTTTAATGCAGAAGAAAAAGGAAACACCCGTTGCCGGTGTGATTATAACGCTGGTTTTGAGTTTGATACTTGCTAATAGTATCGATCTTACAGAGATTGCCATCATCGCTAGTGCCGGATTTTTACTGATCTTTTTTGTTGTTAACCTGAGTGCTTTAAAACTCCACAAGACCATTGATGCCGACAAAACCGTAGTGATCTGTGCAATCATAAGTAGTTTTATCTCGTTGGTCGTTTTGCTCTATCACACCTACAGCAGCAACCCTCGTGCAGTTGTTATATTTCTTACACTCATCATCTTCTCAATGCTTTTTGAGCTAAGCTACGGTCGATTTCGTCGTGAACACCTTTTTGGGAGACGCTATAATAAAGCTTAAGGGCACCTCTAAAAACCCTAAGCAAGCTTCGCAATAGTCTGCCCAAAACTCACTCTTTGCCCACTTGTTACATGTAACGATCTAAACATATCTTTCTCAGACAAGATCACGATCGTTGATCCCATCTCAAAACATCCAAAATCATCCCCTTTATCAAGGTAGAGATCCTCAAATTCGTACATTTGCGGTGTTGTAGCATCGGCATTGGTTTGGATGCGAGGTTCAAACGCAACTTGCATCACCCCAACATTCAGTGCACTTACAAGTACCATAAAAAACTTTTTGCCTTTGGTTGTTTCACACTCTATCACCACCCGCTCATTCTCAATAAAAAGATTGAGCCGTTTTTTGAGTGATGGGATATTAACGGGGTAAAACTTTCCAGGGATATGCACCACTTTAAGCACTTTACAGTTTGTCGGGATGTGGTAGCGGTGATAATCTTTAGGGGAGAGGTAAAAGTTGAGAAACTCCCCACCTTCGATCAACGCCTTGTCTGCATCGCTAAAATGCTTCCCCAAAAGCTCACTTGCCTTATAGCGCATACCCTTGATCTGTAAGGCATAATCGTTTTCGATCTTTCCAAAGTCAGTGATGAGTGAATCACAAGGGCTGATAAAATCATCTCCATCAAGGGAAAACTCTCTTGGCTCTTTAAGCTTTCTTGTAAAGAGTGCATTGAGACTTTTGTAACTGCTTGGTGCATGAAACTCACGCATATCCAGTCTCATAAGTTTTACATAGCTATTATTGACAATGTTTTGAAACCATTTTGGAAACTCTTTGGATGCGAACTTTCCAAATGTTTGTGAAATTGCCGATGTGATGTGTCTTTTTTGCATATTTACCTCTATTTAGTTTATTTTTCTCTTCGCCAACTCTTCAATAAGCACCGTAGCATAAGAGCCTTTTGGAAGCTCAAAACTTAGCTCATACTGTGCCTCAATGGGATTAAATTTCCCTTTGATATCTGTTGGATAAACCCACGCATAACGCCTTGCTCCATCCCCATTTAATTCAACCGCATACTCTTTTTCGATCTGCCATGCAAAATCGGTCGCTTTTTTCACCCGCTTGCCACTTAGTAATCCTGTCACAGAGATATCCTTTGCATCAAAACGCTCAATATCATGAATATCCCAACCAAATGCAAACACCCTGCCACAAGGGTAATGCTCCATCAAATCCCCTTGCAAAAGTTTAAAGGGATGGTTTTGTGCTTGCATCTTTTCAAGTTCAATCTTTGGCAGGTTCAAAAGCCCTTGGAGTTCATTAACACCAAAACTACTCACAAGCGAATTGATCTCCAAGCGTCTTGAGAGCCAAAGGTTAAACAGATGGGACTGATACGCATTGATCAGTAACTTTTTAACACGCGGGTTTTTCTCTTTTGCTTCACCTCTAACGATCTTCTCTCCAAGGATGTGATTATCTCCATCATTACCAAAGCGCTGGTAGCCAAAAAAGTTTGGCATCCCCTGCTTTTTGATGTTTTTGAGCGCTTCATCGAGCTTTTTGGCACTTGTAGGCTTCACTTTTTTAAGACGGATAAAAAACTTGTTCCCCTTTAAATGCCCTACACGAATTTTATTGTTATGGTAAGTTTTACCCAGTATTTTGATACTCTCATGGTTAAAACTCTTAAGTGAGTCTTCATACTTTTTATGTAAAGAGATATACTGCTTTGTCATGGCGTGCTTATCTTTAAGTCCTGCATAGCCGATCTCTTTATTTTTGATCCCCAAAAAACGCGCAAATATGCCAACCATCTCATTAGTTGTAAGGTTTTTCTTCCTTACATGTAACACAAGGTGTTCCCCCTCACCGCTAAACTCATAAAGCGGCACCTCTTCAACAACAAAATCGCGAGCAGACTGTTTAAAATGAAAGTCGATACTTGCGTGGGAAAGTGAATAAAATCTGTCCAATCTTCTTTTCCTTAGTTTTTTAAAAATGGTGGTTTTTACACCTGTGCTTGACTCTATTTCTTGCAACTTTTGCAAAAACAGTGAGTTTCGTACGGCTTAGTTGCGCCACTCGCTTGAGTGCCTTTAACTTCCGTGGATCAAACCCCACAAGCATCTCATACTCTTCCCCACTACACCCTACTCTTTTTGGGATATTTCGCAAAAAAACCGCTCCCATCTTGTTGAACATTAACATCTTTTGCGTATCATCAAAAAGCCCATCGGAGATATCCATCCCCACTTTCAGATGACGATACGCTCTTTTTACAAAATCTTCTCGAAGTTTTATATCTATAAATTTTGAACGATTATGAATCTTGCCCCTGTTTTGCAACTTTTTTAGCTCTTTATACGAGTTACCAAGCATCCCTGTATATGCAAGCAGATACCTATGGCGCAACCCTTTTCGTAAAAGGGGCTTTTTTGTCTCTGAGATAATTGTAATCGTGATATCAAGCTTCATGTTGCTGATGGTGTCACCACCTATGATCTCTACACCAAACTCCTTGGCGGTATCGCTAAACCCCTTAGCAAGTGCATCTATATCTTTTTTACTCATACTCTTTGGCATCGCTACACTTAAAAGGGCGTATTTTGGATTGGCATGCATCGCAATAGCATCGGAGATATTAACCAGCATCGCACGCTTTGCTATATCATAATACCCCAACCACTCTTTTTTAAAATGGACATCTTCAAAAAAAGCATCTTTGGAGTAAACACAACCACCATCAATAACAACACCATCATCTCCAATGTGCTTATTGTGAAATTTCGATATAAAATAATTTTCTAAATTCAATAAAACTTCTTCATATTTAACTTGCTCAACCATAGAACACAAAAGTGCGATATTATAACATTTTTAAGACAATTCAATGAAAAACTATAAAAAAATTCATCTTGCACAAAACAGAGTTTAACAAAAACCGCTCTTGCCATGTCTCAAATCGTAACAATTTTTCTCTAAATCCTCATATAACCAATATTTATCACTTCATAAGTCTACTTCCGCTACAATCAGCATTATTTTAGTTCTTTATGCGAAGGAAATTGAATGAGTATTCCTATTTATACTTACGATGCAGTTGTTGTGGGCGCAGGTTTAGCAGGCTGTGCAGCTGCAAGAGAGTTACAAAATGCCGGTAAAAAGGTAGCGGTCATTACAAAACTTCATCCGCTAAGAAGCCATTCCGGTGCTGCTCAGGGTGGTATCAATGCAGCACTTAGCGATGAGGATAGCATTGAGCTTCACGAGTTCGATACAGTGAAAGGTGCAGATTACCTAGCCGATCAAGATGCTGTAGAATTTATGTGTAAAAATGCACCCGAAACTATCCGCTGGGCAGAGAGAATGGGTGCGGCATTTAGCCGTAAGGAGGATGGGCAGATCGCTCAAAGACCTTTTGGTGGTCAAAGTTCTCCTCGTGCATGTTTTGCAAAAGACAGAACAGGTTTGACACTCCTGCAAACGATTTACGAACAAGCTGATCGCGTTGGTGTAAAATTTTGGGATGAGTGGTACGCAGCTGACATCATCTACAAAGATGGTAAAGTATCCGGTGTTGTAGCATTTAATATTCGAGATATGCAAGTAGCGATCTTCAATGCAAAATCTGTTATGTTTGCAACAGGTGGATATGCTAGATGTTACAAGATCAACTCCAATGCTCATGCAAATACTGGTGACGGACTTTCAATTGTAGCGCGTCATGGTATTCCGCTTGAAGATATGGAGTTTGTACAGTTTCACCCATCTGGTCTTTCTGGAAACGGTGTACTTATCTCTGAAGCTGCTCGTGGTGAGGGTGGTCGTCTTTACAACTCCAAAGGTGAGCGTTTTATGGAAAAATATGCTCCAAATGCGCTTGAGCTTGCTTCTCGTGACGTTGTGTCTCGCGCTATTTTAAATGAGATCAGAGAGGGTCGCGGTGTAGGCCATAGAAAAGATGCCGTATATCTTGATGTGACACACCTTGGAGCTGAGAAGATTATGGAGAGACTTCCAGAGCTCAGAGAACTTGCGATCACATTCTTGGGGCTTGATATGATCAAAGAGCCTATCTTGATCTCTGCAACAGCACACTACTCAATGGGTGGTATCCCTGTAAATATTGCAGGTAATGTTCGTAAAAACAACGATGAGCTTATCGAAGGTTTCTATGCTGCAGGTGAGTGCTCATGTGTTTCTGTTCACGGAGCAAACCGTCTAGGTGCAAACTCGGTACTTGAAGCACTCCTTTTTGGTCGTTATGTTGGTAAAACAATGGTAAAAGAGATCGATGATATTGAACTTGCACCGGCAAGCGAAGAAGATGCAAAGCGTGCACTTGCCGAGATCGACTTTGTTCTTAACAACAACGGTAACGAATCTGTAACACAACTTCGTGAGGAACTACAACAATGTATGACTGCCAATGCAGGTGCATTCAGAACAGAAGAGACGATTAAGGTGGCTGTTGAAAAAGTAAAAGAGCTAAGAGAGAGATTCAAAAACATTCGTATCAAAGACAAATCAAAAGTGTTTAACACAGAACTCCAAGAAGCGATCGAACTTGGTCACATGCTTGATTATTCTCTATTTATTGTAGAGTCTGCTCTGCCTCGTAAAGAGAGTCGTGGAGCACACTACAGAGAAGATTTCCAAGAGCGTGATGATGAAAACTGGCTCAAACACACTATGGCATACATGGATGAAGATGGCAACATCAAGCTAGATTACATGGATGTTGTTCTTGGCAAACATGAACTCAAAGCAAGAAACTACTAAGGATCACTAATGGAACATAAAATTACAACACAAAATGTAAAATTTAAAGTTTTCCGCTTCAACGCTGAAGAAGACTATCTTCCATATTATGATCAATATGATATGGAAGTAACTTCTGAGGAGGTTGTTCTCGATATTTTAAACAGAATCAAGTGGGATCATGATGGTAGTTTCTCATACAGAAGATCGTGCCGTCACGGTATTTGTGGAGCCTGTGCCATTAAAGTAAACGGTAGAAGTACCCTAGCTTGTAAAGAGAGCATGAACGATATGATTGAGCTTTTTGGCAACGAGCTTGTTATTGAGCCACTTAGCAAAAAACGTGCAGTAAAAGATATGATCATCGATAAGGGTGATTTCTGGGAAAAACACGCTGCCGTTCAACCTTACGTTGTTACAGAGGTTGATGAAGAGCCTGAGATGGAGAACCTTGTATCTCCAAAAGATGCCGATGCACTTGATGATGCTGATCTTTGTATCCAGTGTGGTGCATGTCACTACGCTTGTCCGGTTGTTGCAATCAACGAAGAGTACTTTGGCCCTGCTGCATTTGCTGCAGCACACAGATTTGAAGCAGATGTTCGTGATGAATCATCCGATAGACTTTTGACAGTTAACGAAATGGGTCAAGGTGTTTGGGATTGTGTAAAATGTTTTGAGTGTAAAGAGGTTTGTCCAAAAGAGATCGATCCTATTGGCAAAATCACAAAACTCCATCAAAAACTGTTCCAAGAAGGCAAGGCAGAGTCTAATGTTGCAACGCGCCATGCGGTTGGTTTTGCACACTCTATCGCAAAACGCGGTGTTCTTGATGAGGGTGGCTTAGTGCTTTATTCTGAAGGTCCATCGATTGTTAAACACCTTCCTGTAGCATTTAAAATGTTTACAAAAGGTAAAATACCAATGCCATGGCAATTGCCTACATCAGAGAATATGGATGAGATCAAAACACTTGTCAAATCATCTACAACAGCGAAGTTCTAGGAGTTAACAATATGAAAAAATTAAAATACGCACTTTTTACCGGTTGTACTGCAAAACAAAGTACTCCAGAGCAGATGATGTCAACTCTTGCTGTAGCCGATAAGCTTGGCATTGAGTTAGTTGAACTAACAGAAGCTTCTTGTTGTGGTGCTTCACACCTCCAAGACTATGATGAGTTTTTATCTTTGGTTTTAAATGCGAGAAACATCGCGTATGCTGAAAAACATGGTCTTACTATGGTAACTATCTGTAACACATGTCAGCTCAACACTGCGATGACAAAACATAAACTTGACAAAGACCCTGAGCTTAAAGCGAAGGTAAATGAAAAGCTTGCTGAAGTAGGACTAGAGTACAAAGGCACTTCACAAATCACGCACTTTTTATATGCTATCATTGATGATATAGGGCTCGATAAGATCAAAGAGATGGTTGTAACACCTCTTAGTCAATTTAACATCGCACCATTTTATGGATGTCACAATATTCGCCCGAGTGAGCTGCAAAACGAAACACACAAAACTCCTGAGTCACCTTACCGCCCTACTTCACTCGATGATCTTATCATCGCTTGTGGCGGTGCCAATGTTGATTATGAAGAGAAAAACAAATGTTGTGGTTTCCACGTTGAACTACAAGCACCAAAAACGGCAGCAACGCTTACAGGAAATGCGATCGCCGGTGCAATGGATGGCAATGCTGACTGGATGGTAACACCTTGTCCACTTTGTCATCTCAAACTTGATACACAAACACACCACGCTTCTGAAGCGATTGGTCGTGAGGTACAACTTCCGGTACTTCACATGCAACAGATGCTTGGACTCGCACTTGGGTGTTCACCTGCGGAGCTTGGACTACAACATCACCTTGCTAAAGTAGATTTTGTTTAAACATGAAGCTATACAAAAGAATTTTACCGCTATTGCTGTTACTTGCAACATCTTTACAGGCGTACTACTGGGATGATTATGATCTATTTGCAAAGTACATGGGGTATGAAAGAGACTACAACAAAGCTGTCGCAATTGCAAAAAAAGAGAACAAAGACCTGTTGATTATCATGGTAAGCGAGGGGTGTCCGTTTTGTCATCGCCTTGTTGATAAAATGCTCACAAAAGATGGAATACGTGACTATATCAATAAAAAATATATCAAACTTCTTATAAACCGTGATACCGATAAAAACTTTCCGAAAAAGCTCTTACGCCCATTCTCACCTGTTACTTACATCATCGATGCACCAAGTGAGCAGATTATTGATGAGATGGATGGCTGGATGGAAGAGGAGACCTACTTATGGCATCTTTGAAATCATACTCACTTCTTACTCTTTTTTTGTCATTTCTATTTTTTAGTGGCTGTACACAACAAAAAAAACTCACTTATGCCGAGCAGATGCAACAAAAGATCGAGTATTACTCCTCTTTAAGCCAAGAGCAGCAAATAAAAGCTGTTAAAAAGTTTTGGTGGAGGATCCATTTCATCAAAAATCCATCTCCTGCCGTACAAAAAATAGCTGTCCAAGGATCACCAGAAGCGATAGCAGAGATCGAAAAACCGACAAAAGAAGTACAGATTATGGCAGTCAAGGAGATTATGAAAAATGGTAGTTTCAACACAACCTTAACAAAATTCATTAGCAGATTTGATGAAGAAGCGCAGGTAGAAGCGGTAAAACACAACCCTCAGATTATCCAGTTTATCCCCTACCCTTCACCCAAGGTACAACTTGAAGCTGTAAAAATCAACCCTTTTGTGGTCAAAAACATCATCAATGCTACCAAAGAGGCAAAACAAGAAGCGATCAAACGCAACCCTAGAGTCAAAAGGTTTTTACGCTAAATCACTTATGGTTTGCAACTGTAGGAGGTACCACTCCACCTGAAGCCTGCATATCGAGTGCTTCAGGGTGTGTTTTATAGTGTTGCCTTACACTGTTTGCCAACTTTTGCTTGATAGTTACATCAACCTCCACAACACCACTGCCACCAAGAGCATCAATGATCTTCTCAAGCAGTTCATCTTGCGGTTTTGGCATCAAACTTACCCAAGATTTCAAAAGCTCTACATCAATATGTGAAGGGATGGAACCCATAATTCCAACATCTATAGTTCTCAAGGTAAAAATGGCTTACACCACGCGTTTTTTGAAGCACAGGGATATAAAAATAGCGATCCCCCGCAGCACTCCCTTTTGCGTATAAAGTGATATCATAAAGCGTTGCTTTTTTAAGCATCGCATCAAACGCCTCTTTTGCCGCATCATCGACAATAGAAGGGTTAAGATCAGCCATAATACGCCAATAGATCTTCCCATCTCTTAAGTGTGTAAGTGAGATATGCATGTGCATTGAGGGAACATAAGGATTTTTTGGATGGATAATCGTGGAAATCGCCGTCGCAGAGCTGAGTTTCTTAGCTTCATCGTCATTCATAGTGCACCTGTGAGGCATTAATGCTACCTCGATTAAACAAACTGGCATCACAAGCTTCCAATCGACTTCCACCACCATGCTTACCACCGTCTCGTAACCATGAAACTTTTTCAAAAGGTTTGTCCTCACCAAACTCTTTGGAAAATGCACCCAATTTTTGTGCGAAGTATTCTTGCAACTCACTCACAACCTCTAACGCTTCTTGCGCCTCTTTGGCTTTTGCATAAGTCATTATTTTCCCTTTGGACGGAACGCTTTGATTACATCCTCATTTGTCTCGATATACGGCCCCTCAATAAGATCGATACAATACGGCACAGCAGGAAAAACAGCATCCAAACACTCACGGATCGACTTTGGTTTTCCCGGAAGATTAATGATAAGCGATTTTCCTCTTATACCCGCCGTTTGGCGTGAAAGAATCGCAGTTGGCACATACTGCAAACTCACCTGACGCATCAACTCCCCAAAGCCCGGCATCATCTTATCACACATATTTTCCGTCGCTTCAGGGGTTACATCACGAGGTGCAGGACCCGTTCCACCGGTAGTTACTACCAAACAACACCCTGCATCATCACAAAGCTCTTTCATCGTCGCTTCTATTTGCTCTTGCTCATCTGGAATACATCTGTAAACAATCTCAAACTCACTTTTGAGATAATCTTTCATCGTATCTTGAATCGCTACCCCTGAGATATCATCATAAATCCCTTTACTTGCTCTATCACTTGCTGTTATTACACCTATTTTTATTTCGCTCATTCGTTTATCCTTCCTTGTGTTATTTTTATTTCATTTTTTATTTTTGCATACTTGTAATGTAGTATTTATATCTATAAAATGTAGAGGCTCAGACCGAAGGGAGGATTTGCCCTCGGAGTTTTATAGATATAAATACGGCTCAAGACGACAACAAAAAATGATTCCCCTCTTTTATGTAGGTTACAGTTGCCACCTCTTGAAAAAAAGAGTAAGCCCCATCCACATCAATGACACTATCCTCTCCCCCAAGATACACCTCTAGCACAACACCACGCTTTACCAACTCTTGTAGCGCTCCTTTATCCCACTCATACTCTAAAAGTTTTTGTAAATCTTCTATGGTATCACTATCGCTGTATCTAATCATCTTTTTTTGATATGGCGCAAAACAGGAGTGTAAAAATTTTTCTAAATACTGCTGCTTATCTTTTTTATACCCCATCAACTGCAACCGTTTAAACTTTGCATCTTTGGTTTGAAAAAAAGCGGGTGAAAAAAGTTGCAGCGTATCAACCCTTTTGCCTTGTTGTAACATATCCTGCATATACTCAAAAGCTTTGATAGCACCATAACTAAATCCACAAACCGTATAATCTGAGTTTTTGATATAGGGCTCAAAGAGATAGCTTTCATCTTTAAGAGAAAAACCGCTAAAAAAGATCATAAAAACTTACGCACCTCTTGTTTGGTAATGCTCTCTCGCTCAACAAGCACACTTTCAATTGAATCAATCACACTAAGATACTCTTCGATGAGTAACTTACACTCCTCATACATCTTATTGATAAGCACCTCCTGCTCCTCATCACTCACCACGACCGATGAAGCCATACCATACTCATCACACATCTTCGCCACAATCTCTTTAGCCTCATCAAGATCAACCTTGGCACTGCTTGCATGCTCACCATACTTCATATTACATGTAACACTACCCGCTAAAAGCATCTTCACTTCAGCTTCAAGCTCATGTTTGAGGTGTGGCTCATTGGTAGATGGTAAAAGCTTTTCATTGGAGAGCATCAACTTTTCAAAACGCAAATCATAATAGGTCGCAACAAACGCCTTACCCGCTTGATAGGTGATAAGATACTCTTTTTGTTTCTCACTTAAAATCTGAAGTTTCTTCTTCCCAAACATCACCTTGTCTTTGACCTGATGAAAATGCTCCATCGTGACATGAAAATCGTTTTGACGCAGTGCCAAAAGAGCTGCTTCATTAACAAGTGCCGCTAAAGATGCACCGTTAAACCCTACCGTCATAGCCGCTACTTCATCCACTTCTAGCTGATGCGGTACTTTTGCGAGGTATTTTGAGAGGATAGATGCGCGCTCTTTTTTTGTCGGCAATTCTACAAAAATACGGCGATCAAAACGCCCTGCACGAAGCAGTGCCGAGTCTAACACATCGATCTTGTTGGTTGCAGCAATAACACTCACTCCACTTGAAGCCTCAAACCCATCCATCTCGGTAAGAAGCTGATTGAGCGTTGCCTCTCGCTCATCATTGCGCTGTCCATCTCGCTTTTTCCCAATAGCATCGATCTCATCGATAAAGATGATACTTGGCGCATTCTTTTTTGCCGCAGCAAAAAGCTCATGCACCCGCTTTGCACCCATACCGACATAGATCTGCACAAACGATGCCCCACTTTGATAATAAAACGGCACACCGGCCGCATTGGCAACCGCTTTGGCAATCATCGTCTTACCAACTCCCGGAGGTCCGACAAGCAATACCCCTCTTGGCAGACGCGCTCCAAAACTTTTGTAGCGTTTTGGATTTTTCATAAAATCTATGATCTCTTCAAGCTCTATTTTTACTTCACTAATACCACCGATATCCTCAAAACTCACATCTGATTTGATCGCTTGCACAGGAGTCTCTATTTGGTTTTTTGCAGCGGAGAGATCTTTAACGATCCCTTCTCTAGTGATCTTCACACCACTTTGTTTTTGTAAAAAACGTACCAAAAGTGATCCAATTCCAAGGATTAACACAAGTGTCAAGATATAGACCAACAGATTTGACTCACTGCCTACCTCTACTTGTTGATCGGCAAACATTTTTGGAGTTACCTGTGATGAGGCAATTTTAAAGACTCCATGATCTGTTTTAAGATACACGTACTCTTTGGTTGCGATCACTTTTTGCACATCGTTGTTATACAGCATTGTTGTTGCTTCACGTAGCGTAATATTGTCTGCATTATCGCGCAATAGAGCAAAAAGAATTAAAGCTATAACAATAAATGCAGAAATATAAAGGATAACACGGTTTTTCTTAGATGTGAGCATAGTTGCACTCCTCTTTGATATCGTAATCATTGATAGTGATCCAATTACCCAGTAGATCTTCATCACTTTTGATCAGTATCTTGTTAAAGTGTTGATCAAACCCCTGATAGTATCCACCTTTAAACGACTCTACCAAAACTTCAAGCTCACCACTGACACTCTCTCTAAATCGAAGATTTTTCTCTTGAACCAACGCTTCGATCTCATGAAGACGCTCTTTGGCAATCTTACCATTTACTTCCGGCTTCATCACAGCTGAGGGGGTTCCATCTCTCTTGGAATAGCTAAAAGCATGTAGATGTGTCAGTGGCAATGCTTTGGCATTTTGGATCGCTTCTTGCCAAAGCTCTGGTGTCTCACCCGGATGTCCTGTGATAAAGTCAGTCCCTATAGCATAACCTTTTTGCGCTAAAAACTCAAAAAGCTCTCTGTCTTGCTTGTACACATTGCGTCTGTTCATCAGTTTAAGCATCTTGGGTGCAGTGTGCTGCAAGGCGATATGTAGATGTTTTTCTATCCACGGCTCATCAAGAATCTCTTTAAACTCATCGGTGATTTGAATCGGTTCAACACTCCCTAGGCGAATACGTCGCACACCCCGAACCATACTCATGCGTTTCATCAGTTTTGCCAGCGATGTTTTGGTATCTTGCCCATACGAGCCAACATTGGTTCCTGTTAAAATAAACTCACCAAATCCATTAAGGGCTAGTTTGCTCACCTGCTCGATGATGCGATCCTCATCCATGCTTCTTGCATCACCGCGAACATAAGGGATGATGCAGTAGGAGCAGCGAAAACTACACCCCTCTTGGATCTTGATAAACGCCCTGCTTTTGCCGATAAACTCACCCACAACCGCATCATCGATATGATTGAGATCCCCTTTTTCGTAAAACGGCTGCTTTTTTTTGAGTAAAGAGTCGATCTTTTGCTTCTCACTTTGCCCAAAAACACCGTGGATACGCTTCTCTTTAAGGAGTGATTCCCCTTTGGTGTGTGCACCACACCCTGTTAAAAACAGCTTCGCACCACTGCCACTTTTTTCTACTTGTGAGATGTAGGATCGTACATGGGTATCGGCTCCGTTAGTGACGGTGCAGGAGTTGATCACTATCACATCCGCTTGCGATACATCTTCTGTTACTTCATACTCTTTGAGCGCTTGCATCATCACCTGTGAGTCGTATAAGTTTGTTCTGCACCCGAAAGTTTTAAAATAGACCTTTTTCATCATACCACTTCATTTCCCAAATCTAAATCGGGCTGACTTTTTGCCATATCAACATGAAGTTTTTGTGTAGGGTATGCAATAGTGATATCATCTTCTACCTTAAACGCATCAAGAATCTCGGTTGAGATAACACTTCTAAGAGTTAAAGTCGCATAAGCATTGGTGAGATACCACGCCTCGATATCTATCCCGTTATCCACAATAAAGGAGTAGATACGAGGCTCCACATTAGTATTTTTCAGGTTGTAATGCTGGCGCAGTTTGTTGAGTTGTTTTCTTGTGATATCGGTGTAACCTTTTGAAAACTTCTTAGTAATCTCTTTAACGATATACATCGCTTTTTTATGGTTTGAATCAAATGTGATCGTGATCTTCACACCATCCCATACCGTCTTGAGTGAATTATGTGTATAGTTTGCGATCATGTGGGTAAAGACATAGTTGTTTGGTATAAAAATGATCCTTCCGGCACGACGATTGTGCATTACGGAAGTCAGGGTGATATCTTCTAAAATGGTGATGCGAAGCAGTGAAATATCAAGCACATCCCCAACATACTTCATCCCATTCATATCGACCCTCACCCTGTCACCCACATGGATACTACCACCAAATACAATCACAAGCCACCCCAGAATGCTCATAAACCAGTCTTTCATCGCAATAGCGATACCCGCAGAAGCAAAACCAAGAATCGTGACAAGATATGAAGCGTTTTCGATGTAGTTAAAAAAGATAATGAGGATAATAATCGTAAAGTTCGTAAAAGTGATGATCTTGTTTGCCATGTAGAAACGTTCATTGTCGGTGATATATTTCTTAACAATGAGCTTCAAGCTAAAAAAGATCAAAAATACCACAAGGATCGCTATCCCTATTTTCATCAGTCTGTAAAACTGTTTTTGGATCCCTTTGTTGATGTTTACAGCTGTGATATCAAGCCTTTTTTGATACACTTCCAAAGTTGCATTCATCGTATCAAGTGCACTTTCAAAACGGGTAAGCTGTAACTGTTTTTGCTTAAAAGTCTCCCGATATTTTTTGGCATCAATAGAAGCGAGTCTTTTATAGATATCTACCTCTTTTTGTAGCTGAGCTATAAGGTTTTGTAAAGTATCTTTCTTCTTTTTATAATCTTCTAGATTGTTGTTGAGTGTTTTTATTAAAGAGAGACCGGTAAAAATATCAAAAGGGTTATGTATCTCTACACCCTCTTCGATCTTTGGCGGTGTAATAAGCTCTGAAAAGGGGGTGTAGTGCTCATCCTTTAAACTGCCAATTTGTGTAGCCAAGATATTTTCTTTGGCTATAAGTGCGTTAAGTTCATCTTTATCTTTCGGTGTTTTTGCATGTTTAGCAAGCCACTTAATTCTTTTGCGAATCTTCTCGAGATCACCTTTAACACGCAATGCTGCTAAATAGGTTGCATAGCTTTTAATCCAAACATTCTCTTGTGAAACTGCTGCATCGATCTTTTGAAAATCTGCTTTGAGACTCTCTATCTGTAATATCTGCTCTTGAGAGAGTGTGACATTCTCTTGCGTATTGCCATAAAGCGTAAGTGCACAAAGAAAAAAGCTAAGCACAAAGATCGATAAGCTACGCACTATACTCCTCCAAAACAGCAATAACATCCTCTTTTTGAATATCGTCAAGCATTTTTACACCACCAATACCATCTGGTAAGATAAATGTTATCGTTGCATCGGAGCTTTTTTTATCTAAGAAAAACGCTTGATAAAAATTCTCAACATCTGCTATCTCGTAAGTTGTCGGTAGATTATATTTTTGCAAAACCTTTAGCACCCTATTGGCTTCACTCTCTTGCATTAAACCAAGTTTTACTGCCAATTTGTTTGCTATAACCATACCGATCGCTACAGCTTCTCCATGCAAATACGTTTTGTATTGTGTCTCATTCTCAATCACATGAGCAAAAGTGTGACCATAGTTTAAAGCTGCTCTTAAACCACGCTCTTTTTCATCCTGTGCTACAACATCTGCTTTTGTTTGGACTGAGCGCTTGATCGCCTCTTGCAGTACTTTTGTATCGTGTAGATTTGCGCTTTCTAAAAAAGTAAAAAACTCTTCATTAAAAGTTACGGCCATTTTAACAATCTCTGCAACACCTGCACCAAACTCACGACCTGGTAAAGTAGATAGAAAATAGGGATCGATATAGACAGCTTTTGGCTGATGAAAGGCTCCTATGAGATTTTTACCATAGTTGTTATTCATGCCGGTTTTACCACCCACGCTTGCATCAACCTGAGAAAGTAATGTTGTTGGAATTTGAATAAAATCGATACCACGCTGATAAATACTTGCAGCATATCCGACCATATCACCAATTACTCCGCCGCCAAAAGCGATAAGAATCGACTTTCTGTTAAACTTATGATTAAAAAGAGATTCTAAGATCGTATCGATACTCTGCTGATTTTTATACTCTTCACCATCTGGCACAGTAATGATATAAAGCTCCTTGCTCTTCACACGTTCTAGCAGATACGAAAGGTGTAAACCGGCAACTTTTGGATTGGTCACAATCGCCACTTTTGTCTCCAAAGGGATCTGAGAAAGTTGTTCTATGAAAATATCGTACGAATTATCTATAACTTGCTTGAGGGGAATATGTACTTGCATCATCTATCCAAAAAATAATATATGGGTAGATAATACTTTGTTTTTGCTAAAAATCTACTAAATTAAAGCTGTACCGGGATAAATATCTGATGATAATCATCTAACTTATGGTATAACTTTTCACTATCGGTAGAAAATAGCGATGCAATTCTTCTACCGGTGAGCTTTGAAGTAAATGGCAACATCTGGATAAAATTTTCTTTCTCTTGAAGCAGTTTAATAGGGTTCTCATCCTCTTTAAACACTTTAATTGACTTTGAAAAAATTGCTGAAAGATTATAAAAATGTTCTATAACCTGCTCTTTTTCACTTTGATGCTCTGCAAGATAATTATAGAGTTCAATATTGAAGTTCATCTGCTCAGATATGTCAAATATCGTTGATGATATCTTCTCAATATCCCTATTTTCTGATAAGATCAATACTGTATCTTTGAGTGTACTAAAATCTTTATGGGCTAGTTTTAAAACAGGAACATGTGCTTCATAAAGCGCTTTACGTATATAAAAATCAGCAAACATATCTTTACTGATAACCAACAAACCAATATGATATGTTTTAATATCAATAAAGAGATTTTCTTTAAGATTCACACTTTCATAGTCAATATCAACAATAACATCCAAGCTCCTGTAATCTTTTATAAATTCTAAAATCTCAATATTGGATGGATTCACCACTTTTATAACAAGTTCATGTTTCAATTTTGTGTGGATATAAAGGGCACGCCTTACGAGTTTTTTAATATTTTCAGGCTTGTCGATATTCATATCTATAAAGAGCAGTATATTGGATCCAAAAGGTTCTGGGAACTGCCCAAGCTCCCGTTTAATAGCACGATATACCGATTTTAACACAGGAGGTTCACCAACAAGCAGTAAAAGATCATTAGGGTAGATCATTGTTCTTCTTGTTGGAATAATGAGCTTTCTGTTTCTGTAAATAGCAACAATACGCCAGTTTTTTTGCTCAATAACACCTATATGTCGATATACAAATGAACTTCCAAAAGGGACCAAAACCTCCATAATCTCACCCTCACCTACACCAACATTTTGTGCTATCACAGGTACATTTGGAAGATAATCAAGCAATCTTGAAGCAAGAATCTCATTGGAGTTTACCAAAACCACATTGGGATCTTCATTCTCCATATTCCACTGGTTTAAAACGATCACACGCAACTGTTTTTTAACATTTCTAATATTTTTAATAGTGATCTCAATATCACTTTGATTATCCATTGCAACAATCACCTGAAGAAACTCCATCTTCAAAAGGTTTGCAAGTTTATGAAAACTCGTAGAATCAAATTCAAAAAATTTAAAACGTGAAGGGTTTATATTGTCGTAGGTATTGGCTTTTAACTCCACAACATAGTAGATATTTTCACTTGTATAAGTATCGGCAACCCTTTGTATAAAATGTTGACCAATGGTACCATCGCTGATGATGAGAATTTTTTTCATTTTGTTTCTCTTGTGACAACATCAGCTGCACGAATCCACATGGGCGTTTGAGCTTTTGTCCATCTCTTTTTAAGACGAAAAGCGCTCGCTTTAGAATGTTCTACCTCACCTTTTCTCATTTGAAGATGGGGAAAATTATTTATTTGTTTATCCAAATATATTTTTTTATTTTTTTTGGTTTTTGTATGATTTAAAGCAATCATACTTTGAAGTTCTTTTATTTTAGCATCTTCTCTTTTTATTTTTTCTTTAAGTTTATTTATTTGATTTATCAAATAAATATCTTTATTATTATTTTGTTTTTCATTTTTATTTAACTTCTGCTCACATTCTGAAAGTTGCTTGGAAGTTGTTTCATAATTCATCCTTAAAAGCTCTATCTCCTGCACAACCGACTCAACCCTTGCAAGCTCATCAGAAGCTGTTAAAGTATAAACTATAGATATATACAATAAAAAAAACTTCATCTGTTTTCCCCTTTTTTTCTAAGCTTTACACCCATCTCTGCATGGTGTGTATATGGAAACTGATCAAACAATGCCATCTTTTCAATAGTATGTGTTTGTAATAACATCTCCAAATCTCTGTATAGTGTCTCAGGATTACACGATATATAAACGATTGTATCAAATTTTGAACAAAATTTGGTTGTAAATCTGTCCATCCCGCTTCGTGGTGGATCAATAAAAACAGATTTGAGCGTGTAATCGTTGATCTCAATATGCTTCATTCTATTAAACTCTCGCACACCTGCAAGTGCATCTACAAACTCTTCAACACTCATCCTTATAAACTCAATATTTTGCACACCGTTAAGCTGCATATTTGATTTTGCAGCATTGATCGAGCTTTTAGAGATCTCTGTTGCAAGTACTTTTTTAAAAATCGATGCAAAGGGGATTGTAAAGTTTCCTGCACCACAATAAAGCTCTAACAGATCCCCATCTACACTGCTAAACGCATCAAGCGCCCATGAGATCATTTGCTCATTGACACGAGGATTTGGTTGGGTAAAAGAGTTTTCTATGTGGTAAAATCTGTACTCTCTGCCTTTTACACAAAGTGTTTCTGTGATATAATCCTGCCCACACACAATCTTTTGTTTTCTTGCGCGCCCTATAAGATATATACCAAGCTCCTGCGCCAACTCTTTTGCATTTTGCAGCCAAATATCATCAAGTTGTCTGTGGTAAAGAAGTGAAACAACGATCTCACCACTGCTTGAACTTAAAAAATCTACCCCAAAGAGCTTACACTCTATTTTGTATCGTTTGATCGCTGCAAGCAGCTTTGGCATCAATGCAGCGATATGGGTGTTTACCTGCGGACACTCTTCTACCAAAACAACACCTTTGTGATCTTTGTGGTTCATCGCATAATAAATAGCATCGTCGATATGCCATATCTTAAATTCACTTCTGGCTCTGTAGTTTTGTATAGGGGAGCGAAAAACCTCAATATCACCAAGATAGTATTTGGCAAAACGCTCTTTATTAAGAGTAACTTTTTGATCTAACTGAGACTCATACCCACCATCATAAATTCTGCATGCCCCACACTGACCAAAAAGTTTACACTCCACGTTTCAATCCTATTTTATTGCCGCTATCATATTGCCAATAAGCAGATTCCACCCATCAATAAGCACAAAAACAAGTATCTTAAACGGCAAAGAGATCATTACAGGCGGAAGCATCATCATACCCATTGACATCAAAATAGATGCCACAACCATATCGATCACTAAAAACGGTAAAAAGATCAAAAAACCTATCTCAAATGCAGTTTTCAACTCACTAATCACAAATGCCGGTACAACTACTGAGAGTGGTACATCCTCTACTGTTTTAGGGTTTTGCATCTTTCTAATACGCAAAAAAAGTGCAAGATCTTTCTCTCTTGTATTGCGAACCATAAAGTTTTTAAAAGGGAGTGTTGTTTTGGTAAATGCCTCCTCGTATCCAATCTCATTAGCAACATAGGGTTTAATCCCTTGCTCGTAAGCCTTGGTACCTATAGGCTCCATCACAAAAAAAGTGAGTATCATCGCTAAGAGGATCAAAAGCTGTGTCGGAGGTACCTGCTGTGTTCCAAGAGCTTGCCTTAAAAATCCAAAAACGATCACAAAGCGGGTAAAGGTTGTCATCACAAGTACCAAAGATGGTGCTAAAAACAGAAGTGTTAATACAAGAAGAACATTGAGTGACGATACAAGCTGCTCAGGGGTATCCGGTGCTGAGAGTGAGAGATTAACCGTAGGTATAGTGACACTCTCATCTGCAGCAAATAAAGCCGTAGTGATGAGAAGAAAAAAAGTCAATAATCTAATCATCGAACTTTACATTTTGGCTTTGTCTAGTACAGACTCCGCTCTACCCTTGTTTTTTTCACTTTTTGTTCCATAGAAATGAAGCTCAACTCTACGATTTTTCTCGCGACCCGTTTTTGTTGCATTAGTCGCTACAGGTCTGTACTGTGCATATCCGGCAGCACTAAGCCTTTTTGGATCAACCCCGTCGATCTCAAGTTCTTTTAAAACCGCTATAGCTCTTGCAGTTGAAAGCTCCCAGTTATCTTTAAATGGGCTGTTTACTCCCGGCCCACGGTTGTCTGTATGTCCTTGAACACTCACTTCTATATCGTTTGGCATCTCATCAATTAAAAGTGCCATTCTTTTAAGAAACAAAAGGGTGTCTTGATTATCTATAGAAGCACTGCCGGTCTTAAACAATAAAGCAGCCGGCATCTTAATCACAAACCCCTCTTGTGCTTCTTCTACAGAGATCTCCGGTCCTTGCTGTTTCTCCATCATCTCATTGGCATCGCTGACGGCTTGTTGTACTCTGTTAACAGTCTCACTTGTTTCATCTTGACTTTCAATAGGTGTAGATTCTTGAATCTGTTTTTTTGATATTTCTGTTTTGACACCACCCTCCAAAACACTCATCGCACCGCTAAGAGAACCTATCGCTTCAGAAACTTTTTTAGCATCCATACTCGACATAGAAAGCAAGAGGACGAAAAAACACAGCAAAAGAGACATGAGGTCTCCAAAAGCTGCAAGCCACTCAGGCATACATTCTGGACATTCCGGACACTTCTTTTTTCCCATTACCTATCCATTAATCAAACTGACTTACACGCTCATCTGGGGCTAAATATGCAAGCAGTTTCGCTTCAAGTACACGAGGTGCATCACCTGATTGGATCGACATGATACCTTCTAAAATCATCTGCTTTAACATAAGCTCATCTGCATCACGGATCCCCAACACATTTGCAATAGGTGCACCGAAAATATTACCAATCATCGCACCGTACATCGTTGTAAGGAGTGCTACCGCCATTGATGGACCAATTGCTGAAGGATCTGCCATATTCAAAAGCATCGCAACAAGACCGATGAGTGTTCCGATCATACCCATCGCACCTGCTAATCCTGCCCATTGCCCAAAAATCGCCGCATACCCTTTATGGCGTTCACTTGTTTGTTCCATATCGATCTCTAAAAGCTCTCTAATTGTATCTGGCTCACTACCATCGATCGCCATAGAGAGCCCTTTTTTTAAAAACTCATTCTCTTCGTTATTCACATCACCCTCTAGTGCAAGCATCCCCTCTTTTCTGGCTTTTGTTGAAAATTCAACAAGTTTTTTGATCGTTTCATTAACATCTTCTTCACCCGGTTTGATCGCTATCATAAAAATTTTTGTAAATTTTTTCATCTGGGCAGGTTTAAATGCAACCATCAATGCACCGATAGAACCACCAATAACGATTAAAACTGAAGGGATATCGATATAAGGACCAATACCAACACCCATTGCCATAGATCCAAAGAGCAAAGCTAGAATCAACACTAAACCAATGACCGTACCTAAATCCATTCACAAACCTCAAAAATACTAGTTGCATTATGATACCACAAAATCTATTAAGCGCAACTCTTTTATGGTAAAATTTCGAAACTACAACAAAAGGTACCTTAAAAATGGATACACAAAAGATCAGTATTGTTATTTTGGCTGCAGGCAAAGGCAGTAGGATGAAATCTTCAAAGGCAAAGGTTTTACACAATATATCTGGAAAACCGATGCTTTATCATATCATCAAAGAATCAAAAAAACTCTCCGATGATATTAGCGTAGTTATTGCCCACCAAAAAGAGAAAGTACGCTCACAGATAGAACAATATTTCGATGATATTCACTTTGTAGAACAAGACACCATCAACTACCCAGGTACCGGAGGTGCGATGAAAAATGTACGCGCCAAAAATGAAAAAGTGCTTGTGCTTAATGGAGATATGCCACTCATCACTGCAGAGTCTCTGCAGGGATTTTTACAAAAAGATAGCGATATTATTATGAGTATTTTTGATCTTGAAGATCCAAGTGGATATGGCCGTGTCATTATCGATAATAATGAAGTACAATATATTGTAGAACAAAAAGATGCCAACCCGGCAGAGTTGCAAGTCACAACCGTTAATGCCGGTATCTATGCTTTTAAAAAAGAGGTGCTCAACACATATATCCCACTTTTATCAAACGATAATGCACAACAAGAATACTACCTTACAGATATCATCTCTATGGCAAAAAAAGACTCTTTAAGTATCGCTCCGCTTTTAGTGGATGAGGAGCATTTTAAGGGGGTAAATTCCAAAAAAGATCTAGCAAGTGCCGAAGAGATTATGCAAGAGAGGATTAAAAACAGATGGATGGATGCAGGTATCATTATGCAGTTGCCACAAACCATTTATATCGAAGATGATGTGGTGTTTGAGGGTGAGTGTATCGTAGAAAATGGTGTGTGCATCACAGGAAAATCTTTGATCAAAAACTCCTATATCAAAGCTCATTCTATCATTGAAGATAGCCAAGTGATCAACTCCGATGTCGGACCACTTGCACATCTACGACCTGCTTCAGTGCTTGAAGATACCCACATAGGTAACTTTGTTGAGGTGAAAAAATCAACCCTCAAAGGGGTAAAAGCCGGGCACTTAAGCTATCTTGGGGATGCCGAGATCGATTCAGGAACCAATGTAGGTGCTGGGACAATAACATGTAACTATGATGGGATCAACAAATACAAAACAAAAATAGGTAAAAATGTGTTCATAGGGAGCGATTCACAGCTTGTTGCTCCCGTAGAGATCGAAGATGATGTAATGATCGCTGCGGGAACTACGGTTACAAGCGGTAAAGTTGAGCAAGGCAATCTTGTTATTAGTCGTACTAAAATGAGACTGATTAAAGATTTTTATTATAAATTTTTTGGCAACAAATAAAGTTCTAGTCCCCTAGAACTTTATCGAGTGCTTTTTCATAACCTTCCATATCAAGGCTAAACTCTTCGATCGTATCTTTTGCAACAGCTACAGACTCCTCTGTAATATCTCCATTTGGCAATACTGTTTCACGAACTGCTTTTAATTGTGCTGCCATCGTTATCTCTTCCGGTAAACTGGTACCTTCAGGATCGTCGCTGTAACGAATAATATGGTTAATATTTGGATCGAGTTCCCATTTTGTAAAGAGTGTTGCAGTTACATCTGTTGTTTGTGCACCACATGCAGTTTTTTCTGCTGTACTAATATCTTCACCTGCCAAAAGCGCTTTTTGGATGATATCAGTCTTGTTATCCTCAATAAGCGTTTTAGCAATAATAACACGACCAATATCAACCAAAAATGAAGCAGGTCCCAATACGCTCAAACTTTTCGGTGTTTTTCTACCAACCCAATTGATCATCAATGACATTTGTGTCTGACACGCTTTAGCAAACTGTTCTTGTGTCATATTATACGGTGAGAGATCGATCGTAAAGTTTGTATCTACAACTGTACTAAGCACAAAAGTTCTCACGGCATCCTTTCCAAGTAATGATATCGCCTGTTTGATATCTGTAACTGCTGATGCAAGTCCATACATCGGTGCATTGACAATCTTTAAAATACTTGCCACAAGAAGTGGATCTTTTTCCACAGCCTTTTGCATATCTTCCAATGTAGACTCTGGGTCTTGATAAACTTTTTCCACCTCTTGCACACTTTGTGAAAGTGCCGGAACATTATCAATATTTTCTAACAGTATTTTTGTCATAAAAAAACCTTTTTTTGTCTATTTTTACTCCAATTGTATTGCTTTAAACCCCAATAAAAAACATAAGAGAGAAAAAACAGCCATAATCTTCTGCAAGTTGTTTAGATTGGTAACACTTAGATTTTTTAAGCATTTTTCGGTAGAATAAGCTAATCAAAATAAAAAGTTTTCATATATGGATTTATCAAACAATTTATTAAAAGATAAAAAAGTTATTCTCGCGGTTACAGGTTCGATCGCTGTTTACAAGTCACTTGAACTTGCTCGCTTGTTTGTTAAAGCGGGTGCAGAGGTTAAGGTGGTGATGAGTGAGTCTGCAAAAAAGTTTGTCACACCCCTTACTTTTGAAACACTTACATCCAATAAAGTACTCGATGATACCAATGAGGATTGGAGTAGTGATCACAACCACATAAAGCTTGCTCAGTGGGGAGATATTATGGTGATCGCTCCCGCAACTGCAAACACCATTGCCAAACTTGCCAATGCCATTGCAGACAACATCCTCTTACAAGTCGCTCTTGCCAATCCAGCTATAAAAATCTTGGCACCCTCAGCAAATACCAATATGCTAGAGCACCCAATATCTCAAGCAAACCTTAAAATGTTAGGCATAGCCAACTACAAGATCATCGACACCCAAGTCAAAGAGCTTGCGTGTAAAACCACAGGTGATGGTGCTATGGCTGAGCCGATCGATATCTTTTATGCAACGGCGCGTGAGCTTTTAGTGGATCAGTTTTGGAAGGATCGTATGGTGATCGTCACCGGTGGTGGCACGATTGAGAAGATCGATGAAGTGCGCTACATCTCCAACTTCTCAAGTGGTAAGATGGCCTCAGCACTTGCAACCACACTCTATCTGCGCGGCGCAGATGTCAACCTTATCGCTACTCGTTTTGACACTAACTTACCAAAAGAGATGCACAAAATCGAGGTAGAGAGTAGCGAAGAGATGTTAGAATATCTTATAGATTCTGTGCGCATTGCCAAAAAAGGGAAAATCTCAAAAGCAACACTGATGCGAGATGAGCATATCCACCTTATCCAAAAAACACCATACCTCTTTATGGCAGCAGCAGTAAGTGATTATGTACCGGAGTTTACACAAAACGCCAAACTCAAAAAAGAGGTTTTAGGGCAAAAATGGGAGCTAAAACTCAAACAAAATAAAGACCTGCTCGAGAGTATAGACAAAGAGGGGATCAAAGTGATCGGTTTTAAAGCGGAAATGGATCCACAACAAGCTACTGCAAATGCAAAAAATATGCTTGAGAAAAAATGCCTCGATGCCGTGTGTCTTAATGTTTTACAAAACGCATCAAGCTTTGGCACTACTACCAATGAGATCGATTTTATCGCACAAGATAGTACAATACACTTAGATAAAACCTCCAAACTCGATATCTCCTTTAGTATCTTAGATAACGCAAAAACACTCGAGGGCTAGATGAATCAACTCAAACATGTAGCGATCATTATGGATGGCAACGGCAGATGGGCACAGCTGCAAGGTAAAAAACGCTCAACAGGGCATGAAGCCGGTGCGAAGACAGTACGCCAGATCACCGAGTATTGCGCCAAACATAAAGAGATTCAAAGAGTCACTCTTTATGCTTTTTCAACGGAAAACTGGAAGCGACCAAGAGTTGAAGTGGAATTTTTGATGCAATTGTTGCAAAAATATCTGCAAAATGAGCTTGAGACTTACCTCAAAAACAACATCAGGTTTGAACCTGTCGGTGATCTGCGCGCTTTTTCCAAATCGTTACAAAAAACGATCACCATGGTGCAAGAAAAAACAGCTCACTGTGATGCACTTGTACAATCTTTAGCACTTAACTATGGCGCACAAGATGAGATTTTACGAGCCATCAACAAACTAAGACACAACGACAGCGACATCACGTCTGAGATGTTTCAAAATGCCCTTGATTGTAAGGATGATGTTGATCTTTTAATCCGTACAGGGGGTGATCATAGACTCTCAAACTATCTTCTGTGGCAGGCGGCTTATGCGGAACTTTTTTTTACAGACACCCTTTGGCCTGATTTCACAACCAAAGAACTTGAGAAGATCATAAAAAAATATAAAAAAGTTGAAAGACGCTTTGGTGGTTTAAAATGATGGAGCTTGCTATTGCATTTATTTTTGGTGTTTTGTTTGGATCATTTCTCAATGTAGTTATATTGCGCATCCCTCAGGGAGAGAGTGTCGTTTTTGTCTCTTCACACTGCCCTACATGTAACACACCCCTTAAACCTTGGCATAATGTTCCTCTGTTTTCATGGATATTTTTAGGTGGCAGGTGTGCCTTTTGTAAAACACCTATCTCAAAACAGTATCCACTTGTTGAACTTATCAGCGGTATCATTTTTTTAGTTGTAGCGATAAAATATTCTCTCAGCATTCAAGCCTTTTTTATAGCTATGAGTTTTCTTATGCTTTTTGCCCTTGCAGTGATTGATTTTCGCTACAAAATGGTACCCGATTCGCTTAACCTTTTAGCGATCCTTTTTGCCATCTTAGGTGCTTTTTCACTTGGTGGCTTATTGGATAACTTTAAAAATGCCCTACTCTTTGCGGGTGGTTTTACCCTGCTTCGCTTTGCCCTTTCATACTACCTGACATCTTCTGTATATCGTGCAGGTTTAAAGACGAAAACCTCATGGAACAAACATTATGATCGCACGCCGATGATTGAAGCGATGGGTGAAGGTGACATCATGGTCGCAGCTGCTATGGGAGCACTTCTTGGGATGAAACTCGGGCTCTTTGCGATCTTTCTCTCAGCATTGCTTGCTCTACCTGTGATGCTTTTACTGCTTAACAGACCGGCTGAGGAGCAACGCGTACCATTCGTTCCGTTTTTAGCTCTTGCAACTCTTATCACATTCATTTATGATTCTGCGATCATGCGCTATATCGAGGAAAATCTTTTATGAACAAACTGCGCAGATACATTTTAGCCAACCTTTCATCGGTGTTTCTTTCAATCTTTATGCCTTTGTTTGTGATCGCTTCGATGATCTTCTCCATCAAGCTTGCAACTTATACGGCAGTCATCAAGCTTTCGATCTTAGATATGGTCAAACTTTATTTATTTGTCCTTCCCGACATTCTATTTTATACACTTCCCATATCATTTTTTGTCGCTGCAGTACTTTCGATCTTTAAACTTTCTAACGACAACGAGATCATTGTGATCTTCTCTTTGGGAATTAAACCGTTGTTTATTGTAAAAACACTCTTTGTACCAGCCTTTTTGCTTTCACTTTTGTTGCTGATCAACTTTTATATGCTCTACCCCCATACCGACAACCTTTCAGACAATTTTATCGATAAGAAAAAAAGTGAGGCAAAATTCAACCTCTCGGCAAGTGAATTTGGAAACAAATTTGGTGACTGGTTGCTTTATATCGGTAAAGAGGACAAGAAGAAAAAACAGTACGAAGATGTTTTTTTATTTAATAAAAGCACTGATGAAGAGATCCTTATCGCTGCAAAAAAAGCTGATGTTATCAATAAAAACGGTGTTTTACAACTTGAATTGAGCCAAGGGGAAGGTTACAGTTATTCAACCAAAAAATTCACACAAATCAACTTTGAACACATGAGTATCTATGATACGCTTAAAACATCTCGAAAAGAGTATGAGATGCCGCTTGATTTTTGGCTCTCAGAACACTCACGCAAGAAAAAAGACAGACTTATCATCACAAACACTCTGATGAGCTTTTTCCCACTTCTGTCACTCTTTTTAATCGTTGCTATCGGTGTAGTACATGCCAGACATCAAAAATCAAAGATCTATCTTTATATCTTTACAAGTATCATTCTCTATTATGCTTCTACAATGGCACTGCATAAAGTATTGCATTTTTACACCATCCCTCTTATCATGACACTCTGGCTGGCGGGTACTTACATGATCTACAGAAAAACGATTGCCAAAAGGTACTAAAAGATGCGCGTAGCTCTTGTTCTTAGTTATAACGGTACCCATTTTTTCGGTTCACAAGAGCAAACACAAACCTCTCAAACCGTCAATGGTACACTCGCTCATGTACTCAAACAACTCGGGATCGATACAAAACCGATCGCAAGTGGTAGAACCGATAAAGGGGTACATGCAACATATCAGATTGTACATATCGATCTTCCAGAGTATTGGAGCGATACACAAAAACTTCAAAGAGTACTCAATGAGATGTTGCCCCCATCGTTACATGTAAGAAAAGTGTTACATGTAACAAAACAGTTTCATGCTAGATACTCCACAACCTCAAGAGTTTATCGCTATATCATCAAGCAGGGAGGGCTAAACCCTTTTGCAAATGATTTTATCACATTTTTAGACGCAGTTGATACCCAGCGTATCCAACAAAATATCAAGCTTTTTGAGGGGGAACACGATTTTGCCAACTTTATGAAAACAGGGAGCGAAACCACCTCAACGCTCCGCACTGTTTATAAAGCTTTTGCTTACGAATATAAAGGTTATGTGATACTGCATTTTGAGGCGAACGGTTTTTTACGATCCCAGATCCGTTTTATGGTTGCAGCGCTCTTAGAACTTGATGCCAATGCAATCAAACAGATGCTTGGATGCGAGAAAAAACACAAGATCAAACCAGCCCCACCAAACGGTCTGTATCTTGCCAAAGTCAAATACCCAAAGGAGTACTATGTTTGAAAATGTGAAGATGCCAGAGGGGATGAACCCTGAAATACTAGAACATCTCATGAGCCCAAAAAATTATGGTAAACTTGATGATGCCAATGGTGTCGGTGTAGCAATGGATGACAAAACAGGTGAGTATGTGATCTTTTATGCCAAGTTTGACGGTAATACTATAGCTGATGTAAAGTTTGCCACTAACGGGTGTCAAGATACTGTGGTGATAGGCTCAATGTTTACCGAAATGATTAAAAACAACGATACAGAATATGCCAATAAGGCGATAAAAAAGATGCACGATAAACTCGGTAAACTCACACCACAACAACAGATTTGTGCAGATATCGTCTTTACAGCATTTATCGCATCGATGAAAAACCATGAAAACCTGCTTGAAGGCAGGGATGAAGAGTTACATGTACTTAAAATGAAAGAGAGTTGTGAGGTAAAAGAGGATGAATAAAGTGTACCAAAAAAAACATGATCTATGGCTGGCTATCTTGTTTAGCTCGTTTGCTATCAGTGATGAAGCGATCAAATCGCGTCTGTATGATTTTTCGATGATCGCCTTTCGCCATTTAAAATGGCTGGCAGAGGATATTTTACAAAGTGGAGATGATTATAACTACGAAAGAGGTTTTGAGCTTTACAAACATGAAACTACTTTTGGAGTACTTGAAGCTCTTAAAAAACAAACACAACAGATACAACAACACTATCCAAACTCTGTTTTGGGTGAGCGGCTAAAAACTGATGATGCCTATCTTATGCACTATTTGGATCAAATACTCTCCAACAAACAAAACGATCAAGCCATCACAGCCTTTGATATGAAAAGAGAATGGGAGAATCTCGATCAAGAGAGTATCGATGCTTTGACGCTATTTTTGTTTGAGGAGTCCTACAAAGAGTATGAGCTGATCTTAATCTATGCCTATATGCAGGCAAGAACCGATGATAAAGTGCAGTTTGATGTGTATCAAGACCTTATCGATGAGTCCCATTTTCACCTTAAGTCATTTGGAAATATGATGGCAAAACTCGGTATTTTAGCACTGCCAAGAGAGCTGCATGAGATGACCTACAAGATCAAAGATTTAAGTAAGTTCATCAAAGATGGCATTGCCGAAGAGGAAGCTGCTAAAGAGATGTGCAAAGAACTTAGTGCCAACATCAAAGATGATAAGCTTGCAAAGTTTTTTGACTTTATCAACTTTCAAGAGTCGTACCATATAGAGCTTATGAAGAAGCTTTTATAAGCATCTTCTCATAAAGCTAAAACACACCGACCCCTATAACGATCCCTATCGAGTCAATCTTGACTTGATTTTCTCCACTACATCCCCATCCCACAAAAGCTCTTGATGACTTAGGTTGTCATACTCCTCGTACCCTTGCAGATTTTTCACTTTTTGCTTGAGGTTTCTTGTGTTTTTTATTGGTGTGACAATATCATCTTTACTACCAAACAAATAAAGCGGCGCTGTTATGTTTTGCACAAATATTATGGTCTCAAATCTGTACTTTACCAAAAACTTTGGTACCTTGATACCTGAGCGGGTGTAAAAAAGTGAAGCGATCGAGTCAAATGCACCGATTAAGAACACACCTCCTACTTCTGTTTGAGAACCACTGTACGCTGCAAGTGATGATCCGAGTGAAAATCCTAAAAGATACAGTTTTTCACCAAAGTTTTTTTTGACGATGTTTGTTACATGCAAGGCATCTTCAAGAAGCTTTTGCTCCGAGATACTCCCGCCACTTTTTCCATAACTGCGGTAATTGTAAGTAATAATGCGAACATCTTTGTAAAGTGATGCAAGTTTTGCAATGAGTGCTACACTATCATGCCCTCTTCCACCAAAAAACAGCAAAGTTTTTGTGGCATCTTTTGGCTCATACACAACACCCTCTAGCACTATGCCATCAGCCATTAAAAAGGTTAGCTCTTCACACTCCCTACACACTTGTCGATCACGCACATACACAGGGGTAAAGATCGCAAAATATTGCCACTGATACCACACAAACAAAAGTACAAATAAGGTGATAAGTAAAAAGATGAGATATATCATGGCAGGATTATAGTATAATTCCAAAAAAAATAAAGTGAAACGATGCAGATATTTGGCAAATACGAAACAAATTTCGATAGAGACTACCTCACAGAGCACTACATCTATTTCAACGCCCCAGATGAGACGATCACCACGCAAGAGTTTGAAGCGATGCTCAAGAAAAAAAGAAAAACGGTTGCGGGTACTTTTATCCTTTTTCATCCCCAAACCTCTCCAAAAGGCTACACACTTTGTAACTTCTTACAAGAGCAAGGTTTTGAGGATTATGGCAAGTTTATAACACTTAACGAAGATGCAATGAGTTATGTGATCAATGCCGCACTCAAACACCAGTACGAAGGTAAGTTAGTGGCGATCAAATACCTTTTTAACTACAACAGAGAAGATTTTACCCAAAAACTCCCGATCCTTGATGAGATCGAAGCAGATATCGAAAAACTCAAATCAAGCCAGCTTACACGCCACGACAAACATCTTAACTACCAAGATATCCCAAATATCGCCATCAATGGTAAGTTTGTCTTTTTGGGGATGGGACACAAGTTTGAGCGAGAACACACCATGATCCCCTACTACGCCATCTCACTCGTACAGCAGATCCAAAAACTCGGTAAAGAGATCGTCTTTATCTACGATAGAAATTTTGATGAAGATGAAGCACTCAAGATCGCGTATTTTCTCTCCCCTTTGATGCAAGGCAAATACAAAGAGAAGATGGCGCAAGCCTTAAAAGAGGTTTTTAGCACCACCCCACCAAAACGGGTACGAGTTAGCTAACATTAGAACATATCGGTTGTTACCTAACCCCTTGTGTTTTGCATTTTATTTCTCCTCCCATTTAAGCAACATTTTGCCTGTTATTGGCAAATTTTTCCAATTAACAAACAAAAGTGTGTGTTAAATCTCTATAGAACTTTTAACACACATCTCTTTTTTAAGAATATTCAAGATTTTTTTCAAAAAATGCAAAAAATATTGCAAAATGTCATATTTTTAAAAATTAACATACAAAACAGATGTTTGTTAATCTTGATTTTTCGAGTTGATTTGTATAAAATGTTGTTGAATAAATAGTTAAGTCACAAAAGGAATATCTTGCCGTCAATAAAAGAAACACCTCAGTGGAAACAATATGAATGGTTAATTACAAAGATATTTCATGATAATAATTCATCACTATCTGTTAAGGTGTTGCATGATACAAATTTAATCGGAGAGTACTCAGAAATTTCTCGCCAAATTGATGTCTTAATTGAAGAAAATAATACAAAGACAATGATTGAATGTAAACATTATTCAAAACCTGTCAATATAAAAGAACTTGAATCATTTTTAAGTATGTTCACTGATGTTCAAGCTAAGTTTGGTATATTCATTTCTTCAAGTGGATTTACTAAATCTGTTTATAAGCGTATTCGAGAATTTGATGGAAGAATAACTCTTGAACATATTAATTGGGAAAAAGCATATGCATCTTTTGAAAAAAAATCTTATGGGAGGATTACTGACTTATGTGATGAATGCAAAGATAAACATATACGAGGCAAAGAAGTGCCTGGTTTACTTTGCTGGGAGCATGGATTAGGACTTGAAATTGATGGAATCATATCAATGTATTCAATCGGAGAATGTCTAAAATGTGCTAATAAAACAGTTTATTGTGACCCTTGCGGGTGGATTACAAATATAAATGAAGAGAGTTGCTGTACCTTCAGAGATGCATTCCTGAAGTTGTACTATACAACTTAACAAGACAGAGTATCCAATAAATTCCCTAGCGGAAATTTATCGGCTATCTTCAGTCGTTATATATTAAAAAAAGGAACAATATGGACAATTTCAAAGAAAAAGGTAAAGCGCTTAGAGATACCGCAAAAGAGATAGTAATTGAGTATATTAGTCAATATCTTTTA
>VCAY01000019.1 GCA_013607635.1 Campylobacterota bacterium | reverse complement strand
TAATGAAAGCAAATGCAGGTACATTAACGCCTGCGGACTTACAAGCTATGAGTGGCATCTTAACAACACAACCAAAAGATCTCAACTACCCAGATGCTCGCAACTTCTTTCAGACAAAACTTCGCTACGAAGTCCCTCTTTTTACCGGTTTTACCCTTTCTAGCTACACAGAAATCATGGAAAATGTCAAAAATATTAAATCGCTTGACAAAACACAGATACTGAATGAAAAAACTTTCCAGCTTAAAAAAAGTTACTACGATATGGCACTGCTTGAAGAATCGATAACCAATATGCAAAAGATACTCGACAATATCGAAAAACTTGAAAACACAACCAAAATGATGATTGAAGTTGGATACGCCAAAAAAGTTGATCTTTTAGAAGTGCAGGCAAAAAAAGGGAATGTAGAGCGCATCTTAATACAGATGAAAGCAAATGAACAATTGCTTTATCACTACATCAGTTTTTTACTCAACCAAAAAGTGCACTCCATCATCCTCCCAGAGCAAGAGGTACCAGAACCACTTTGGAGTGATCAAGAGGTGTTAGCACACAACCTTGATATCCAAAAAGCCAGCACTGCCTTGCATGTAAAATCTGCCATGGTTACTGCCAGCGAAGCTGCTTACTACCCTACTCTAGGAGCATTTGGAGAGATCGCAACGGCAGATAGCACCTTTTTAGGTAGTGCTAACGATCATAAAGCTTACACTATTGGCGCAAGACTTACATGGAATATCTTTAATGGTGGTAGCGATGAAGCAGCCATTGAGAAAGCAAAAGTAGAAAAACTCAAAATGGATTCCCAAGTACAACTTGCTAAAAAGGGGATCGCACTCAAGCTTGCAAAAGTAAGAACAGAGATACAAAGCGCAAATGCAGAGATCGATTCACTTAAAAAAGAGCTGGAACTTGCTAATGCGATCTATCAAAATTATGAATCACGCTACAAAGAAAAACTTGTCTCAATGAATGATGTAATTGTTAAGCAATCATCGCAAATCGAGAAGGTTATGCAGCTTCTTGTTGCGAAAAACAAACGTACTGCAAAAATATTTGAACTTGAAAAACTAGCAAATGGAGAGAATCAATGAAAAAAATAGTTATCACACTCATCGCTCTTGCGATATCACTTACAGCAGAAACACTCACTCTTTCAGGGAGTGTTATTTCAGATAACCAAAAGATGATTACAAGTCGCTTTATGGGGTTTGTTACTAATGTTATGGTCAGCGAAGGGGACAAAGTAAAACGTGGACAGGTTCTCTATACCATCGATTCTCGTGAAATAGATTCTGGCAAACGCCAAGCAGAACTCTCTTTACAGATGTATCAAAACCAACTTACCAATGTAACTTTAAACTTACAGAGATATAAAAGACTGCTTGAGAAAGATATGGTTTCAAAGTATGAAGTTGAAAACATGGAACTTGCACAAAAAAACCTTCTTAATATGATCGAGATCGCCAAAGCAAGACTCCAAGAGGTACAAAACCAATACAAATATCTTAGAGTAAAAGCACCAAACGATGGTGTTGTGATTGCTAGAAATATCAAAGTTGGTGAGATGGCGATCCCTGGTATGCCTGCTCTCATTCTTTCAGATCTAAGTGATCTAAAAATCGAACTGGAAATAGCTGAACAAGATATGAAAAGTATCTATGTGGGTAAAAAAGTCAAGGTAAGCATCCCATCATTACAACTATATCTTGCAGGAAAAATTGCAGCGATCATTCCAAGTTCCAACCCTATGACACACACATTTAAGATCAAAATCGCTTTACTGACAAAAAATAAAAATGTATACCCCGGGATGTATGCAACAGTTGATATAGAGGTGCAATAATCATGGACAAAGATCTCAGCCATATAAAGGTTACCGATACAGCCGGTAAACTTGCAAAAAACTTTCTCTATAGTCCTCTTACTGCAGTTTTGGCAGTTTTTCTTCTTGCTATTGGGTATCTCTCACTTGAAGTGATGCCCCGTGAAGAGGATCCACAGATCGCTATCAGTGGAGGCAGCATCATCGTTGCAGCCCCTGGTCTCTCCCCTAAAGAGGTTGAGAAGATTATTGTTGAACCATTAGAGCAGAAGATACGTGAGATCAAAGGGGTTGAACATATCTACTCGATGAGTATGGATAATGTCGGTATTATTAACATCACCTACTATATTGGACAAAACCGCGAGATCTCCAACCTTAAAATCTACGATAAAGTGATGCAAAACATAGACTTGCTTCCAAAAGAGGTGATGCAGCCACTTGTAAAACCGTTTGATATCGATATTGATATCCCTATTGTCAATATCTCTTTTTACCAAACCAACAACACCCTCTCCTATCCGGATTTTCTTGAGAGTGTGCAAAATTTAAAAATGAAGATTGCTCAAATTGAAAATGTTTCAAAAACTGAACTCAAAGGGGAGCACAAAGAGCAGTATAATGTAGAGATAGATCTTAATAAACTCAAAGGCTATCACCTCTCTTTAGGACAAATTGTTCAAGCAATTGAGGCAATATCAAAAAAAGTACCTGAGGTTGATACCAATACCAAAACAAAAAAATTGGTTGTGTTTGGTATCAAAAACGCGATCGAGAGCATTAAAGATGTTCAAAATATCATGGTTGCACAATATATGGGCTCACCTATCTACCTCAAGATGTTGCAACAGTTAAAGATGCAATAGACTATAACAACAAACGCTATGCCAAGATCACCCTCAATGATCAAAAAGACAAACCAGTACACCCTCAGATAACACTCAGTGTCTCAAAACTAGCAGGCTCAAATGCCGTTTTTGTTGCTGATGATGTTAAAGAGTTACTCAAGGCAAACAAAGAGAGACTTGAGAAAATGGGAATTCAATACCGCATTACCCGTGATTATGGCAAACGGGCTAATGAGGCAGTCAATGAGCTTGTACACCATCTTATTATTACGATCGTGATTATTGCGATCATGCTCATCTTTTTCCTTGGGTACAAAGAGAGTGCTATTGTTACCTTTACCGTACCGGCTATTCTTGCTGTTACCCTTTTTATTGCATATCTCAGTGGACAAACGATCAACAGAATCACCCTTTTTGCATTTCTTCTTTCTCTTGGCTTGCTTGTTGATGCAGCGATCATTGTGATTGAAAACATTCACAGACACCTGCATTCCCATGGAGAGTGTGAAGATATGGATGCTATTGTTGTCAAAGCAACTGACGAAATTGGTGCACCTACAAACATTGCAACACTTGCTATTATCTTGACAATGGTGCCGATGATGTTTGTTGGCGGGATGATGGGTGCCTTTATGAAGCCAATTCCTCTTAATGTTCCTGTGGCGCTTATTGCTTCACTGGTTATTGCCTATATCTTTACACCATATCTGAGTAAAAAACTACTCAAGTGTGAAGATGATGGTGCACACCACCAAAAACAGACTCACAAAGGAGATGCGTAATGCCACTTATGATATCGGAGATAAAGTAAAGCGAGAAGACACCCTCTTTGAGATTGAGTCTGCAGAGTTTGATCTACTCAAAGAGCAGGCAAACCTTTTTTTGGAACAAAGCGAATTAATGGTTAATGCCTACAGAACACGTTTAGATTCTATAAAAAGGGAAAAAAGGCGTCTGAAACGCAAAGGTTTTGGCAGTGCAACCGATCTTGCTGATCTCGATGATACTGCCAAAAATATTGAAGCAAGTATTGATGCGGCACAGGCACTTGTCAAAAATGCCAGTAAGAAAGTGCGTCAAATCTCTACGATAACCGGTTATCTAGAGGTTAAGGCTCCTAATGACGGTATTATCGTTGAAAAACGGATCCGAGTTGGTGATATGGTAGCTCCGGGTATGTTGGGTATGATCATTGTTGATCTTGATCATTTGCAAATCGAAGCAGAGATTGGTGAGAGTGATATCAAATATCTTAAAAAATATCAAGATATACAGATCACCATTCCGGCTGTTGATTATCAAACAACAGGATATATCAAAGCGATCGTGCCAAGTGCCAATCCAATGACACATACATTCAAAATCATCATTAACTTTAAAAAAGACAACGATCATATATTTCCTGGAATGTATGCAAAACTCAATGTAAACATCAACACAAACAGGGATAAGTAAATATCATGGCATACAGATATAAAAGTCGCAATATCGCAGGGTATCTTGCCCGTATATTTCTTAATAATCCCCTAACAAGTGTTTTGGTGTGGGCAATTTTGATACTGGGGTATGTAACATTACAAATCGCACCCCGTGAGGAGGATCCGCAAATTGAAGTCAGTGGTGGTTCGATCATTATGATGCTCCCAGGTGCCTCACCTGAAGCGATCACCAATGTTGCCATCAAACCTTTAGAGAGAAAGATTCGTGAAATTAAAGGGGTAGAACACATCTACTCTACCGCCATGAATAACGTTGCCATGCTCAATGTACAATACTATATTGGACAAAACAGGGAAGAATCAAACCTCAAGCTCTATGACAAAGTGATGCAAAATATGGATAATATGCCAAAAGATATGCCTATGCCGCTTGTCAAACCTTTTGATATCGATATCGATATCCCTATTGCGACAGTTGCATTTTATGTCAAAGATATCCACAAGCCAAGTACATTGGAGCAGTATAAACTCGTCAAAGAGATTCAACAAGATATCAATGCTCTTGATAATGTTTCAAAAAGCAGGTTTAAAGGGATACATAAACCACAGTTTAATGTCTCAGTTGATATCGACAAACTCTCAAGTTATCACCTTTCACTTGGTCAAATTATGAAAGCGATTCAGGCAATTGCTAAAAATGCGCCCAATATCGACACAGAAACTGAAAATGATGAGATTATTATCTTTGGGATTAAAAATGTACTTGAGAGTGTTGATGACATCAAAAACCTTATCGTAGCACAATATATGGGCTCACCTGTCTATCTCAGAGATATCGCCAAAGTTGAATTTGGTTACGATATACAAAACTATCAAAAGTCTGAACTAGCCTGCAAAAACAAAGAGTATACCTTTGATGATCCAATTGAGCAAGCAACACTAACCATATCCAAACTCAAAGGAACCAACGCTGTAGAGGTGACCGAAGAGGTGGTTAAGTATCTTAAAGAAAGACAAGATGATCTTGACAGGCTTGGGATTGGCTACATAATTACTAGAAATTACGGTGAACGTGCCAATGAAGCGGTCAATGAGCTGATGCATCACCTTGTCATTACTATTTTAATTATCGGCGCTATTTTAATTCCATTTCTTGGATGGCGTGAATCAACGGTTGTCTCTATCGCTGTGCCTATGATCTTGGCAACAACACTTTTTGTCGCTTATGTTACGGGACAGACGATCAACAGGATCACCCTCTTTGCCTTTTTGCTTAGTCTTGGTCTTATTGTCGATGATGCAATTATTGTTATTGAAAATATCCACAGACGGATGCATCTTAAAGAGACAGCTGAACATGATTTTGATGAGATCATTATCGAAGCGACCGATGAGATAGGTCCTTCAACGAACATTGCAACCATTGCCATTATTCTTACGATGGCACCAATGGCATTTGTTGGTGGTATGATGGGACAGTTTATGAAACCGATCCCTCTCAATGTACCGGTCGCTCTGGCTGTTTCACTTTTTGTTGCCTACGTATTTACGCCATTTTTGGCAAAAAAACTGATTAAACGGGTAAAAGGAACTCATTAATGGAAGAGAAGATCTATAATATACTGAGTTCAAAGAAAAAAAGAAGAAAAGTTGTTTACTATATTCTTGGAGCGTTGATGCTCTCAATACTCATGATACCGACAAAACTGGTACTTGCAAAGATGCTACCGGGTAAAAGTGCCAACACTTTTAGTATCTATGTCGATACCACCACAAACAGCTCTTTAAAACAAACAAAAGATGTAACAGATTGTATTGCCAGTTATATGCGCGATGAACAAGAAGTAGAAAATATAGAGATATTTTTAGGGCAAGGTGCGCCACTTGATTATGCTGGACTAGTAAAAGGGAGCTCTTTTAAACGCCTGAAAAATCAAGCAGAGATAGTAGTAAATCTTACCGATAAGCACACTAGAGATGAACCTTCCTATATGATGGTGCACAGAATCCGTCCAGAGATCCAAAACGAGTGTGCCTCCATCACACCAAATACAACGATCAAGTTTATCGAAATGCCTTCAGGACCACCTACGTTAGCTACGATTGTTATCAAGCTTTTTGATACCGATCATAAGATGCTAAGAGATGTATCTATGCAAATCGGAGAGACGTTGAAGCAAACTGAGGGGTTGGTTGACGTAGATGTGATGCAAGACGATCTTTACGACTTTTACTCTATCGTACCAGATACCGAAAAAGTTTTACGTAGTGGATTAAGTGTTGAGCAGGTTAACAATATCTTATACCTTGCATTTCAAGGGATGGTCGTAGCAGCCAAAAACTCCAAAGTGCAACAAGACCAAATTCCTATATTTTTGCGTTTAGATAAACAAAGTAAAAAAATCCCTCTTCAATCTAAAGAGGGTATCGAGCTTAAACTCGCTCGTTTAAAACTTATGAATCAAAAAGGGATGCTTATCCCTGTAAAAGAGGTTGTTGATGTTATCAAAACAGATTCCAATCCAACTCTTTTTCGAAAAGATCTTAAAGATTTTGTCATGATTACCGCAGAGTGTGATATGGTTTCACAAGTCTATCCGTTACTCGATGCAAGAGACAAGCTGATCAAGAAGCTTTCAAAAGATTTCAATGTTACCAAAGTACCGGGGATAACTACATATATGTTTGACCTTCATCTTGTCGATAAAAAAACGGGCGAAAAGATGTTGCTTCGCTGGGATGGAGAGATGAAAGTCTCACTCGATACCTTTCGAGATCTCGGTGGTGCTTTTATTGCTGCCCTGATATTAATGTTTTTGCTGATGGTTGTTTATTATAAATCTTTTGCCCTTAGCGGGATCGTACTTGCGGGAAGTTTCTTGTCTATTATTGGTGTCATAGTAGGACATTTTATTACCGATATTATTACACTAGTATTTAATGGAACAAACTTTTTCCTCACAGCAACATCTCTGATCGGTTTTATCTCGCTTATGGGGATTAGTGCACGAAGTAGTTTATTGTTGATCGATTTCTCCAAAGCGCTTATCACTAAAGGGATAGAGAAAAAAAGAGCAATTGCCATTGCAACAGCAACAAGAGCAAAACCGATTTTAATGACTGCTGTAGCGATCATCTTGGGAAGTTTGCTTTTATCAACCGATCCTATCTTTGGAGGTCTTGGGATAGCGTTAATCTTTGGTTCCATCGCTTCTACAGTTGTATCACTCTACCTTGTTCCTATTATGATCAATGCAACCGATGCGGTGTGCCCACTCGGTAAAGACAATAAACCGTCCCATTGTGAAGGAGGTATGAGTTAATATGTAGATCCCGATAAACTTCCGGATGAATTAAATTTACCTTAAAGGAGAAAAGAATGAAAAAAATTGCTTTTATAGCTTTAATTGTTGCGTTATCGACAACGCTAAGTGCAGAGATTAAAAAGGTCTACTACGATCATGCCAAAAAACATGTAAAATTTGTAAGAAACTACAAAAACGGTAAACTCAACGGTGTTGCCAAGGCATACTATAAGTCAGGAGATCTGAAAACAAAAACATATTTTGTTGATGGAAAAGTTGATGGCACAACTTATGGTTTTTACAAGAATGGAAAACTCAAAGCTGTCATTCCTATGCGACAAGGAAAAATTAACGGCGTAATGAAAGAGTATTATGATAATGGCCAACTTATGAGTGTAAGCAGCTACGTTATGGGACAACCAATAGGCAATAAAAAGTCCTATTATCGTAATGGTAACCTTAAAGCAAAAATCCACTACAACGATGATGGATTACTTGATGGGACACAAAAAGAGTACTACTCAAACGGTAATCTTAAGTATGTTGTTAAGACAGATAACGGTAAAGCAAAAAGTGGAAGAATCTATGGTATCAAAGGTGATCAGCGTAAAATGACCATAGAAGATTTTGATAAAATGGGACTTTAAACTCCCATTTTATAAACGAGCGTAGTTTACGCTAATACATGCATCAAGTGATGCCAACTCTTCAAGTGTCTTATCATCCACTGTACTATCTACAAGAATAACCGCCAAAGCATTACCTTTATCGTTTCTTGCAAGTGAAAAATCTGCAATATTCACATTGTTCTGAGCAAGCGTTTGACCAATATTTCCAATAACACCAGGAACATCAGAGTTTTTAAAGAGGATCATATCACCCTTGAGAGGCACCTCAATATCAAAACCATTGATTGCAGTGATACGTTGAACTCCATCATCAAAAATTGTCGCACTTATCGTGCTAGTTCCCTCAGTAGTTGTCAACTTTACAGTGATAAGATTCTTATAAACTGTAGAGTCTCCAAGCTTCTCTGCCTCAATTGCAATGTTTTTCTCTTTAGCAATAAAGTCTGCATTCACATAGTTGATCTTATCACTACTTTGACTCATCGCACCAACCGTTACAAATGTTGCTAAAGAATCAACATACTCCCCTATCTCACCATGACCGCTTACTTTGACAGAGATGATCTGCGACTTGTGCATCTGTGATGCAAGAAAACCGATCTTTTGCCCCATCTCTAAAAACGGTTTTACAAACGGAGGTATTTTCGATTCATCGATTGGCAAATTGAGCGCATTTGGATAAGCTATCCCCTTAGCTGCTGCTATAGCATTTTCAGCCGCTTGTGTACCGATGTTGTACTGTGATTCATAAGTGTTGGCACCAAGGTGGGGTGAGACCACAATGTTATCAAGATCAAGCAGTTTATTATTAATCGCCGGCTCTTTACCAAAAACATCAATACCTGCAAAACGGATTTTCCCAGATTTAAGACCGTTATAGAGTGCATCTTCATTATAAAGATCACCTCTAGCACAGTTTACAAGCACTACACCATCTTTCATCTTGGCAATCTCTTCTTCGCCAATGATTCCAATCGTCTCTTTGTTTTTTGGAGTATGGATCGTGATCACATCACATGCTAAGATATCATCAAAGTTTTTTGTATATGTCATATCAAGATCAGTTACTTTTGATGGGTGAATATACGGATCATACGCTACAATATCCATCTCAAACGCTTTAGCACGTTTTGCAACGCGGCTACCGATATTACCGAAACCAATTACACCGAGTTTTTTCCCTTTAAGCTCATACCCGTACCACTTCTCACGCTTCCAAATTCTTTGGTTTTTAAGATGGTCGTGAGAGTATGGGAACATTCTCATACAAGAGAGCATGTGTGTCATTGTCAGCTCAACTGCTGCAATAGTATTTGCAGTTGGTACATTCATAACGATAATCCCCTGCTTTGAACATCCAGGGATATCGACATTATCAACACCAACACCGGCACGAACAATCGCTTTCATATTTTTAGCATGCTCTAAGAAAAAAGTATCCACATCTGTTGAACTTCTTGTAATTGCAACATCAGCTTGTGGAATAATCTCTGTAACAAGCTTATCTTTTGGCTCATCCGCTGCCATAATGAAGTTTATGTTTTCATCATTTTGCAACATATCCAAACCGGCAGTATGTATATGATCACAAACAACGATAGTATATTTTTGCATGTTAGTATTCCTCTTTGTAAAGCTCAATACGAGCTTGAATTTTATATTTTTTCAAAACTTCAGTTAATCTATTCAACTTATCAATATCTTGTGAATAAATAAGTAAATCCATACCCTTGCCATCCTTTTTTAAATAGTATTTAAGCTTGTGCTGACGCAACTCTTGCTTTAAACAAAAAAGTTCGTAAGGATCTTTCAGTATTGCAACCAGCCTGTAGATGATGGTTTTAGTTATTTTCTCATCAAGATCAAGCTTTATATAAACCTCGTTAACAGGATAGACATAACCTTTTCTTTCAGATTCGGAAAAGTGATGCAACCATGTTTTTGTTACCTGAAAATCGGTAGCTTGATGTTTTTGTTCCAGTGGTTCTATCTCATCAAGAACATCTTGAGAGTTGATAGAGATAAAAAAAAAGATTAAAAAAATTGCCACCCCCAGCGCTATCACAGGAGTGAGCCATTTTAAAACCTTTTGCATCGGTAAATTTTTATTTACTGATCTTATCTTTAATCAAATCACCCAATGAGTGAGATTCAGTATCATTGATCTCATCTAGCATAGCCTGATTTTTAAGATAGTCTAATTTTTTTACAGAAAGACGGATGCGATCACGACGCGTATCGATATTGGCAATAGCTGCTTCTATCTCTTGAGCAACTTCCAACTCCTCTTTATTAAGAGGTGATAAATCCTCATCACGGATCAGCGCGTCAACCCCATCTTCTAAAGAAACAAACACACCAAAATCTTTAATATCACGCACTTTGCCTTTTACGATATCGTTAACTTTATGCGTAGCACCAAACTTTTCGATTGGTGATTCTAAAAGTGTTTTTCTATTAAGAGAAATTTTTTGATCCTCTTCATTGATTTTAGCGATCTTCACTTCCACTGCATCACCAGACTTCAAAATATCTTTTGCTTTGACACCTTTTTCCCAGGCAATATCTTGGTTATGTAATAAACCTTCCACACCATCGATACGTACAAACGCACCAAAATCAGTTAATGAAGTTACCACCCCTGTAGTTACATCACCCTCAGCATATCTCTTTACAAACTCATCAAAAGGTTTTGGCAAAAGTCTTTTAAGAGAAACGCGTAATTTGTGTGTATCTGGATTAATTTCGATAACTTCAACATCAATCTCTTGACCAACTTCAAGATAATCAGCTGGATTTTTAACATTTTTATCCCAAGTGATCTCTGAAATATACAAGAAACCTTCGATATCGTTTCCAAGATCAACAAATGCACCATAATTCTCAATATTTGAGACCGTTACTGTGATAGTATCGCCTTCATCGAGTTCAGATTCAACTTCAGCCCACGGATCGGGCTGTACCGCTTTTACCGAAAGTGAAAGGTGGCGTTTCTCTTTATCGTAAGCGATCGCTTTAACTGTTACACTATCACCTTCATTGTAAAGTTTTGCAGGATTAACCGGTCCTTTGTATGAGATCTCGTTATAGTGAACAAGACCATCAACACCACCAACATCTACAAACATACCATAGCTAGTGATTTTTTTGATGATACCATCTACAACGACATCTTCACCAATCAGTTTATCAATAATCTCTTTTTTCTTTTTTCTCTCTTCGTTGAAAAGTTTACGACGAGAAACCACAATGGACTTCTCTTGAGGGTCTAGCTTAATCACCTGTGCTTTGATCTTTTTGCCAACAACATCATCTCCATCTTTAAAAGCCGCCAATGATCGTGGCATAAAGAACGATACGGCATCTGCTTCTACAACATATCCTCCGCGGTTTTTCTTTGTTACAACACCTTCAATAACAAGATTTTCATAATCATCTTTGTGTTGTTCTATAAACTCGATAGTTTTCTCTTGCTCAAGAACTTTTTTATACGATATTTTAGGGCGTTCGTTATAGTATCCTGTCACCATAACTTTAATCTTATCGCCCCTGTCAAATTTTAACTCGCCATTTTCATCACGAATCTCATCAAGACTGATAATCCCCTCTAGTTTATCACCTACACCGACTAAAGCCTTGTTCTCATCCTCTTGGATCTCTACGATCTCACCTTCAACAATACGGTTAGCTTCCTGTTGCTTTTCACTTGCTGCAAATAATTCTGCAAAACTCTCTTCTTCTAATGATTCGTTATCGAACGCCATTACCCATCCTCTGTTACATAAAAATTGTGTGATTATACCTAAATTAAGGTTATTTTTTTATAAAGTGTGTGATTTGATACTGTCAATCACATTTTGGATAATCCAATCAGGTGTAGAAGCACCGGCAGAAACACCACAAAGTTGCTTATTTTCAAACCATCCGTAGTCAATATCTTTCTCATCTTCAATATGGTAAGACTCTTGACAATTCTCTTGCGATATCTTAAAAAGCTGTTTTGTATTGGAGGAGTTTTTCCCCCCAATAATAATCATCACATCCGCTCTTTGAGAGAGTTTGCGTACCGCATCTTGATTCTCAAATGTGGCATTGCAGATGGTGTTAAATACCCTTACCTCTTTATGTCGTGGGATAAGATAGTTCGCAATCTGCATATAATCTTCCACTTTTCTTGTTGTTTGTGCAATTAAAGCGATACGTTCATGCAGTTTGATAGCTTCAAGCTCTTGGGATGATGTCACAACAACAGCACCATGTGTGGCATAAGACTTAACACCCTTGATCTCAGGGTGTGTTTCATCACCAAAGATCACGACACTGTAGCCTTGCTCACTCATCTCTTTTGCTATCTCCTGCGGTTTGGTTACATAAGGGCATGTCGCATCGACAACATCGACACCCTTTTGCTCCAACTCCTCAAGCTCTTTTTTTTGAATCCCGTGTGTGCGAACAATTGCTTTGTCACCTGATTGAAACACTTTATAATCATCGGTAAGCCCAACTTTAAAATCGCGCTCTAAACGTGCTATCTCTTTAGAGTTGTGGATAAGTGGTCCGTAAGTGGAGGCATTTTGATTCTCTTCAGCTATCTTTATAGCACGCTTGACACCAAAACAAAACCCGTAACTCTCAGCTAACTCTATTTTCATCATACTCTCTACTTGCTAAACTCTACTGTCGTCATCTTTTGTAAAATTGTAAAAAAGTTTGGAAAAGAGGTGTTAATACACTCAAGATCACTCACCTCCATACCAGATTTTAATCCCGCTATGATAAAACTCATCGCAATTCTATGATCTCCATCGCTGTCAACTTTCGCTTTTTGCAACTTGCCACCAACGATGCGATACCCATCTTCATACTCATCTACCTCAATACCGCAAGCGCGCAAACCTGTTACAACTGTTGCAATCCTATCAGACTCTTTGACTCGCAACTCTTTGGCATTTTTCACAATACTCTCACCCTTGGCACATGCCATAGCGATACTAAGTGCGGGAAGCTCATCGATAAGCCACGAGATATTTTCGCTCACCTCGACCCCATGAAGCTCGGCTGAGCGAACTCGGATATTACCGATTGGCTCATACTTATCCTCTGTCAGCTCATACGTGATATCTGCACCCATCCTCTCAAGCGCTTTAAAAGCTTCGATGCGTGTTGGGTTAAGTGTCACACCCTCTAAAACGATCTCACTCCCCTCAACGATAGAGGCAGCAACTGCAAAGAAAAAAGCGCTCGACGGATCAGCTGGAACGCGAATATACAAAGGGGTAAGTAGTTTTTTCATCGGCTTAATGGTAGTTGTAAGACCATCCACTTCAATATCTGCACCCATCCCCTGAAGCATCCGCTCCGTATGGTCTCGTGAGAGTTCAGGCTCAGTGTACCTACATGCATTATCTGCTTGAAGGGCTGCTAAAATCATACACGATTTTACCTGTGCTGAAGCGATTTTTGATCTATAGTCAAACGCTTGAAGTGAAGCACCACGGATAGAAAGTGGAGCAAGGTTGCCATCTTCTCTTCCATCAATCTTAGCACCGATGCTTCTTAGCGGATCGGTAACCCGCTTCATTGGTCTGCGACGCAGATACTTATCACCCGTTACAACAAAATGCCCATTGGCAGAGCTAAGAAGTCCACAAAACAGACGCATCCCCGTTCCAGAATTTCCGCAGTCAAGCACCTCAAAACTCTCTTGTATCCCTTGAGAGGATATCTTGATCACTTCACCGTCATCTTCAACTTTTGCACCAAGGTTTTGCACGATCTTTAAAGAGTTCATCGTATCTTCGGCACGCAAAAAATTTTCAATAACACTCTGCCCTTCAGCAAGCATTGCAAACATCACACTTCTATGGGAGATCGATTTATCTGAAGCAATATCATCTATATGTAACGAAAATGGTGATGCAGGAGAGACGATGACTAAACTCATCTCAATCCTATCCCCAACTCAGCTTTTAAGCTTTGTAGAATCTGATCCATCGCTGATGTTATATCTTCCTCTTCAAGTGTTTTATCATTTGATTGCAAAACAAAGCGCAAACTCAAACTCACATTGTCACCAAGTGTTGCATCACTGTATCTGTCAACAGGATAGAACCTCGCCAAGTTTTCAACGCCACACTCTTTAATAACACTCTCAATCGATTCATAACTCACATCTTTTGGTGTCAAAAGACTAAGATCTCTAAAAGAAGCCTGATACTTCGATGTTTCACGCGCCTTATTAAGTCCATAAAAGAGTTTGTCAAAATCAAGCTCACACATAAAGCTCACATCAAGATCGTAACGTTTCTCAACTTCAGGGTGCACTCTAAAGAGCTCCCCTATCACTTCACCATTTTGGTAGATCGCAGCACACTGATAAGGGTGTGACAAACTATAACTCGTTGTTGTCTGCTTCAACTCAATGGCACCGATAACATCTGCTATCTTTTGTACAAAAAAAGCAAACTCTACCTTTTGAGGTTTTCCACCGTTTGAGAGGTTTTCAAACTCTTTATCACCACTAAATATAAAACCCATTTTTAGGCTTTCTTCTCGTAATGGTGAAAACACTGAACCAACTTCAAAAAGTTTCACACAACTGTAACCGTTTTTGACATTTGCCGAAGCTGATTTCAGTAGGCTTGTCAATAGCGTCGGTCTTAAAGTATCGAGTGTCTGCACAATTGGATTCACCAGTTCTAATGTATCCTTCATTGTTTCAAAACCAAACTCGTTTAAAACTTTTTTCTCATCAAAAACAAAATGAACCGACTCAAAAAACCCACTTGCTGCCGCTTTTTGTCTGTAGGTCATCCTTTTTTTATAAGCAAGGTAGTTATCTTCAAGACGATTTGCTTCGGTAAATTCAAAAGGCTTGGAAGGGATGTTATCTATCCCAACCATTCTTACTATCTCTTCAACAATATCCTGCTTGTTGACAATATCGTGTCGAAACTGCGGTACAGAGATCACAAAGTTTTCCACACTCGATTTTGTTGTATTAAATCCAAGATTTTTCAGAACTTTTATAATCATCACCTTGTCAATATCGGCACCAATGATCGTATCAATCTCCTGTTTTGAGACAGTGACTATCTTCTCTTTAAAAGCGGTAATATACTCAATACTACCGCTAAATGTAGTCGTTTGAGAGTATTTTTCTATCAGATCGATACAAAATGAAAGTGCAATATCTAATTCAGGTTCACTACCACGCGATGTTCTGTAAAAAAGTGGACCCGATTCAATCTTGTTTTCATCCATCTTTTTTGAGATCACATCAGGTGAAATGTAACTCGCTTCAAGTAGGATCACACCATTGCTTGCTGCAACTTTAAACTCCTCTTTTTGAATGATCCCTATAACCGAGCCTATCTCACCTTCATCAGAAGTGATGCACGCAAATCCGTTTATATCTTCACTAAGGTGTACCTTTGCCATCTTTTGCTCATGAGGTGCAAAAAAGTTATGACAATAAGCTCGCAAAATCACACCTGTAGAGTGTGTAACATACAACATAATAGACTCTACATCGCTCTGACTTTTTTCCTCAATTTGCGATAAACGAAGTTTTATAACAAGTGGTAACTGCAAATTCTCCAGCTCAAGCGCTTTATAACAGAGGTTAACATCAAGATCCTTATCATGTATCAACGATACGATACGACCAATTCCCCTTTTGTTCTCCTCCTCATGAACATTATACTCTTTAAGCGGTCGGTCAAATGCAGCACTTAAGTCTCTTGCTACACCACGAATACTCAAGCAATCACCTCTGTTGGCTGTAAGCTCTATCTCAATAAGATCATCATTAAAGTAAGGATTACTGCTTACCTCTTGCCCAAGAGTGATCGCACCGATACTCTCATCGATCTCCATGATCCCCTCACAAAAATCTAAAAGACCAATCTCACTCGGTGAGCAGATCATCCCCTCAGAGTCGATACCACGAAGTTTAACCGGTTTTATCACCATACCGCTTGGCAGCTTTGCACCAATCGTTGCTACTACAACAGTAAGACCTGCTCTTACATTGGATGCACCACACACGATCTGTCTTGTAGTACTTCCAAGATCCACTTTACAAACATTGAGCTTATCGGCATCTGGATGTTTTTCACACTCCAAAACCTTACCAAAAACAACTTTTTTCGGAACTCTAAACTCTTCTACACGGTCAACTTCCAGCCCAATAGAATTAAATGTTTTTACTATCTCATCTGTTGAGATACCTTCAAGATCGATCCACTCATTTAACCAAGATCTCGTTACTATCATTGAAACTGCTCCAGTAGTTTTAAATCACCCTCAAAAAGTGAACGTAGATCGCCAATCTGGTGAATTAGCATTGCAAAACGCTCCACTCCAAGACCAAAAGCGTATCCGCTCACATTTTCATATTTTACCGCTTCAAAAACATTTGGATCGACAATACCGCATCCCAATACTTCCAGCCATCCTGTATGGGAACATACACGGCACCCATCACCCTTACAAAATACACACGAAATATCTACTTCAGCAGAAGGCTCCGTAAATGGGAAAAAAGATGGTCGAAATCGCACAGCGACATCACCAAACATATACTTTAAAAAATCTTCCAAAATAAATTTGAGATTTGCAAAAGAGACTTTTCCGGCTTCATCTACCAAAAGACCCTCTATCTGATGAAACATCGGTGTATGGGTAAGATCGTAATCACGACGAAAAACAGCACCCGGTGCAATCATACGAATGGGTGGTTGTGTTGCCATCATCGTTCTTATCTGTACCGGAGATGTGTGTGTGCGAAGCAGCATCGCATCTTTAAAATAGAAAGTGTCTTGCATATCACGCGCAGGGTGGTATGTTGGCAGGTTCAAAGCTTCAAAGTTGTGAAAATCATCCTCAACCATACTCCCTGTTTTAACCGTAAAATTCATAGATGCAAAATACTCGACGATTCTATCCATCGTCTGCATCACAGGATGCAGAGCTCCAGCTGAGCTTTTTGTACTAAACATTGAGACATCGATCGCTTCAGCTTCCATTTTGGCATACAGCTCTTTTGTTTGCAGTTCAATCTTTTTGTCACTTAATTGTTGCATCAAAGCTGTTTTATGTGTATTGAGCTCTTTTGCAATTTTTGATTTCTCTTCATTTGGTGCACTTTTCATCTTTGCAAACTCTCCTGCAAGTACACCTTTTTTCCCAAATACAGCGATGCGAATCTCTTCTAAAGAAGCAACATCATCTGCTTGTTCTATCTTCTCGTACCATTCTTTCAATATGTTCACCCGAAGTTATAAAATTTTAAAGAGATTATAGCAAATATTATTTACAAACAGCTTCATTTAGTAGATTATGTGATACAATAACCTAAAAAAGGAACTTTTCCATGTGTATATTTTGTAAAATCATCAACAAAGAGATCCCTGCGAATGTGATTGCTGAAGATGAAAACTGCCTAGCATTTCACGACATCAATCCAAAAGCTCCTGTGCATATTTTAGCCATTCCAAAAATCCATGTAGATAGTTTTAATGAGGTCACACCTCAGATAATGGAGAATATGACAACTTTTATGCAAAATGTTGCCAAAGAGGTTGGTATAGATCAAAATGGATACCGTGTGATAACCAATATAGGCGAAAATGGTGGACAGGAGGTTCAACACTTACATTTTCACATTTTGGGTGGAGCGAAGCTTAAATGGGGACATTTTAGTGATTCAGATCCAAAAGATTTTCTTTAGTTAAGCAAGGAGCTTAACTGCAACAAGCATCTATCTTGCCCATATCTACCTTGCTACCGCCACCACTAATCATCTTCTCATTTTCACGAATAAGTTTACCGTTGTGTGTAATAGAGTAAGAGATCTCAGTGGTATCACGAATCGTGTTGATCGTTGAGCAGTATGTCTCAACGGAAGCCATCACCCAACGCGCTGCTTGTGTGTCATCATCTGCATCAGAATTAAAATTGTATTTCAGATGCAGTTTCACAAACTTTCTAGGGTGATCTTCTGCACGAACCACCTCACCGTCAACTACAAGATCTGTTACTGTTTTACCCTGATTTTTTGGGATAAGCACAATATCTGTTGCACTACATGTAATGATACCCGATAAAAAATACTCTATCGGTGAGATTGTTGGACAATCGATAATAAAACTTGCTTTTTTAGTCTTTGCTTCAAATTTCATCGCATCTTGATGGGATACTGTTATTTTCATTGTTTGAACTCCTTGATATAGTTTTCAAAATACTCTAGTTGCTCTTTTGTTCTTTGTGTGGCTGTTCCACCTTCAGAGACTCTTGCATCCATAGAGTAGCGTAGATCAAGATACTCTAACACATCTTCTTTAATTCGCTCATCGATCTCTTTGAGGTATTTGTACTCTATTTTACTAAGATCAACTCCAAGCTCCTCCCCTTTTGCCACAGCACGTCCTGTGATAAAGTGTGCTTCTCTAAAAGGGATACCACATTTCTCAACAAGATAATCCGCCAAATCAGTTGCACTTAGATGCCCGATTTCACACGCTTTTTGCATATTTCGAGGTTTAATTGTCATTGTTTTGATCGCCTCTTTTAAAATCTCAAGCGATATCTCAGCAGTTTTCACGGCATCAAAAACACCCTCTTTATCCTCTTGTGTGTCTTTGTTGTATGCCAGTGGTAAACCTTTCATAACGGTTAAAAGTCCCATTAAAGAACCATAAACTCTTCCTGTTTTACCGCGAAGCAGTTCCGGGACATCAGGGTTTTTCTTTTGCGGCATGATCGAAGAACCGGTTGAATATGCATCACTCAATTCCACAAAACCAAACTCATAGCTTGACCATAAAATCAGCTCTTCACTAAGGCGTGAGATATGCATCATCATTGTAGAGATATTAAATAAAATCTCGAGTGCAAAGTCTCGATCACTTACCGTATCAAGACAATTTACACTGACACCATCAAACCCCAAAAGTTCTGCGGTTGTTTTTCTATCAATATTATGGGGAGTTCCAGCAAGTGCCGCACAACCTAGCGGAGAGATATTATTGCGCTGATATGAGCTTTGAAATCTCTCAATATCACGTTTAAACATAGCAAGGTATGCCCCAAGGTGAAAACCAAAATTGATAGGTTGCGCATGTTGCAGATGTGTCATACCGGGGATTAAAGTTGATGTATGTTCTTTTGCAACATTTAAAATTGCCTCCATAAGCTCACTTAATGCTTGAGTTATCACTCTATTTTTTTTCAGTACATAACGACGAAAATCAACAGCTACTTGATCGTTTCTACTTCGAGCAGTATGCAGTTTTTTCCCGGCATCACCAATAAGTGCAGTAAGACGCTTTTCTATTCCCATGTGAAGATCTTCATCAGAGATTTTCCACTCAAATTCACCAGACTCGATCTCTTTTTTTACCTGATGCAGTCCATCTGTGATTTGCTCGAACTCTTCATGCGTCAAAATCCCCTGTTTTGCAAGCATTGAAGCGTGCACCAATGATCCCTCAATATCTTCCATATAGAGCTCTCTATCAAACATAATCGATGCATTGAACTCATCAAGTAAACTTGAAGCAGCAGTACTAAACCGTCCTGACCACATTTTATCCATAGTGATTCCTTCAATTTAAAGTTTGGTATTTTATCGAAAGTTGGATTATTTTACAAAGAAGGGGAATTGCTCTGTAAAATATCAAGGCATCTCTAAAGTATCATATTTTTTATATTTGAAACGCATCTACAAGCGTCTGATCAAGCTCCCAAACACCTTTTTGCTTTAAAGATTCAATAACAGTCGGTGTGCATTCTACATCATCCGGCCATCTTCTTCCAAAGCCATCAAGCTCATTTTTATTGGTTCCATCTATTCCAACCATTAACCCAGACTGGTAAATATCACGCTGCGCGTCAATATTGTTTGCGACTCTCCAAACTAACATGTAGCCATTTCTTACATCATTTTTTTCATCATCCACAAACACGACAATGCGCATGTTAGTACTTAATGGCAACAATGCGTCAAAATATTCCTTTACGTTTTTCTGTTTATCAATACCAATAACAGTGATTGGGTTGTTTGTTCTTCTCATAAACTGGTGCAGATCACGTACTTCAGGGATCAACTCTTGTACTTTTTGCAGTAGTTGTGCATCACCTAAAAGATGGGGATGTTCAACCTTATGAGATGAGGTTGCATCGATCCCTAATTTCCCGCCAACAAGTGCTTCAGGTGAAGAGTGATCGAGTGCATCAAGCACTCCTTCGCTAATAAATATGGACTTTGGCGTAAAACGATTTAAAACATAGGTTGCAAAAGCCTCATAATTCTCCAACGATGGTGCATTTTCATCTACAAAGATTGCATGTTTAACAAAACTCATCTGCCCTGCTCCCCAAAAAGCATGCATAAACTGCTTTGCATGCCCTTTATACAAAGGTTGCATCTTTGCTAAAATGAGATTATGAAACCCTCCGTTTTCCGGCATGTGATAATCGATCAAGTCAGGTGTTGTTGTTTTTAGCAGAGGAAAAAAGATTCGCTCTGTCGCCCACCCCATATATTTATCTTCTAAAGGTGGTTTACCAACAACGGTCGCAAGATATACCCTCTTTTCTCTCATGGTGATAGCTGAAACCTCTAAAAACGGGTAAGGCTCTGCAAGGGTATAATACCCCGTATGATCCCCAAATGGACCTTCAATTTTCAGTTCACTTGGATCAACCCACCCCTCGATCACATAATCCACATCTTGTGGAATGTAAAGTGGTGTTGTAAGTGACTTGACAAGTTTTGCCGGTTCTTTTTTAATAAGCCCATACATCAATAGCTCATTGAGCCCATAAGGTAGTGGTGCAGTTGCACACCAAGTATAAAGTGGATCTCCCCCTATGGCGATTGAGACAGGCATCTTTTTACCTGCTTTTTGATACTGATCAAAAAAGTGTGATGCATCTTTGTGGATCTGCCAATGCATCCCAAGATGGTTTTTATCATACACTTGCAGTCTGTACATCCCTAAGTTTACCATCTCACCATCAAGCGACTGCGTATAGACCTGCCCCATCGTGATAAATGGACCGCCATCTTGCTCCCAAGTTGTCAGTACGGGAATCTTGTACAAATCTATATCATCTTTAAGATACTGCAACTGCTGGCAAGCACCTTGTGCTTTCAGTCGTTTTGGAAAAATATTTTTGAGTGAAAAAAGCTCACTTGCCATAGAGAGTTTTTCTTTGAAACTTGCCGGTGGTTTTAAATGTAATAGCTTTGTGATCTCATCGGCAACAGATTCAATCGTTCTATCAAAAAGAAGTTCACATCGCTTAAAAGAGCCAAAAAGGTTCATAAGCACGGGTTCATCAAACTTTTTGCCGCTTTTTCCATCTACTACATTGGTAAACAAAAGTGCCTTGCCCTCTTCAGCTTTTTTCACCTCAGCATAAGCAAGATGGGGAACCTCCAAATAGATATCAAGCTCTGTGTCTATTATTTTGAGTTGGTCATGTTTTTTTAAAAGATTGATAGTTTTTTGCATAGATAGTCTTTAAGATAAATTCAACAAATTGTAGCATAATTCAAAGAAAAAAATAGAAAAAGTGGTGGGTCCTCCGTGACTCGAACACGGGACCGCTCGGTTATGAGCCGAGAGCTCTAACCAACTGAGCTAAGGACCCTCGCCATTTGTTGGTAGGGCGAAATTATACTCATGGGTTACTTAGAAGTAGCTTACCAAAAAACTACTCATTGGTATTGATCATCCAAATTGAAAAGATATTGAGGTAGTTCCAAAACGATTGCAAAGATGTTTCCGTAACCCCTTTTTTATCGCGTAACGCAAGCAATACAGGTTTATAAAGCTCAAGCCATACCTCCCTTGCCTTTGGTGTGATAGCAAATGGTGCATGACGCCCTATCATCTGCGGTGCTCCTCTTTTTTGGCTAAAGTAAGCTGGTCCCCCACATATTTGGATAAAAAAATCCGCCGAGTGCTCTTTTGCTTCTTCAAATTCTGCTCCATTTTGAGGAAAGAGGTGTGCTATTTCACTTTCTTTTATACCATCATAATGATCACTCACCATTTGACGCATATTCTCCCCACCCATCTCTATGTAAAATTCAGGTATCGGTTTTGTAACAGGTGGTCTTACTCCAAACTGTGCATAGCTTATATCTAGTTGTAACATCTTCTCTCCAATTTTCAACTCTTTGGTACTTTGATTTTATAAACTACTGCATATAAAAGCGGTACATAGATCAAGTTCAACACCGTCGCCCATGCAATCCCAAAGCCAAGCGATACTGCCATAGGCTGCAGTATCATTGCTTGACCCGATGCAAAAAAGATGAGTGTCAGCAATCCCAAAACTGTGGTTAAAGAGGTGAGTAAAATAGGTCTAAGCCTCGTTTTGGCTCTTTGCATCAACTCCTCCGTATTTTTGGCTTTTTTAATAAAATCCACCATAATAAGCCCATCATTAACTACAACACCGGCAAGCCCTACAACACCTATCAAACCAGGCATCGTAAGATTGATCCCCATCACCCAGTGCCCAAAGAAAACACCGAGTAAAACCAGTGGAATTGTACTGATAACAATTAAAGATTTCTTGATAGAATCAAACAACCAGACAAGTGTAATAAAAATTAAAAATATCGCAATAAGTGCAGATTGCATCATCTCACGCATATTTTTCTTATTCTCTTTCTCTTCCCCCTTAATCTCTACTATCAACCCCTCTTTTTTCAACCTTTGAAATGTTGGTTCAAGTTTCTTTACAACCTCCGAGGATGTAATAATCTTCTTATCTAGCGAAGCATAAAGGCTTCTAATCCTTTTAGCATCCTCTTTTTTCAGTGTCACATAACTTTGCACATAGATAAAATCTGCAATATCACGCAGTTGGACATACTGGTTTGTTGCAGGAATACGCAACTCTATATTTTTAATTGAATCGATATCTTGATTTAAATCACTCTCTATCTTGATGCGGATAAGTCCACTGCTATTAAAGAGTTTTCCATACTCCCCTTTAAGGTAGTATGCCCGCAGTGTATTGGAGATACTTTGTTCATTAAAACCAAGCTCTTGCCCATATTTATTGACTCTGATTTTGAGCTCTTTTTCACCCAATGTTGCATCATCTGAGATATTATAGACCCCTTTAATAGAACCTAGCGCCTCTTCAAGCTCCTTGAGATATGGTACAACATCTCTTCCATCTTTAGATCGTAATCCAATCTCAATATCATGCGCAATCACGCCTGCACCCGGCTCTTTGACAACCAGATCTTCAAAATCGCCCTGCTGTGATGCAACCAATTTTTTAATATCTTCAACTATTTCACGCGAGTCTTTTGTTCTTGTTTTAATGCTTTTGTCGTAATCTAACGAAAGGTATGGACTGATATAAGTATCAAAAAGATTAACCGGAGCTCTCTCCTTGAGATCGACAAAAATATGGAAAAGATTCTCTCCTAGTTCCGCATGGTTTTTAGAATCCATCTTAAACCCGATGACGGAAGTAATAGAAGAAACATCTTTTGGATCAACATGTTCAAGCAAAATATTTTCAAGCCTTGAAACATATTTTTCGGTGTCCTCAAGCTTATTATTGATATCCACCTTCCCATAAACATAAACCTGTGTCATATCAAATTCTGGAAAAAGCTGAAACTTGCTGTGCTTCATAAAGAAAAAAGTTGCTGTCAATATAAAACTCACAATTATCACCAACGAAACCACTTTTCTTTTGAAAAAAAGGTGTAAAAGGTCGTTGTATTCAAGATACATTTTTGTCCAAAATCTCTTTGTGAAGCTCCCTTGCTTTGAAACCTTTAAAAAATCGTGTGCATGTAACGGTAAGAAATAAAACGCTTCAAAAAGTGATGAAAGAAGCAATACAGTGATCATAACGGGAATAATCTTAATAAACATCCCCATCTCTCCACTCATAAGCAGCATCGGTAAAAAGGCAAAAACAGTTGTGAGTGTTGCAGTCAGAACCGCTGGAAACATCTCAACTGCACCCTGTATCACCGCTTCTTTACGCTCCATCCCCTCTTCTAAGTGTCTATAGATATTTTCAGCTACCACGATCGCTTCATCTACAAGCATTCCTAGTGCAATGAGTGCTCCCAAAAGTGAGAGCATATTAAGACTGTCCCCCATAAGCTCTGTAGCTATGAGACCAATCATAAAACTCACAGGGATTCCAAGTGCCACAACAAAAGCGATCCCTCGGTTGATAAATATCAACATCGCCAAAAACACCAGCATCAAACCGAACACAATATTTGAGAAGACAACATTGAGCCTGTTTTTAATCCAAACCGATGTATCTATATAAATATCATACTCAAAACCGGGGTTGTTTCTCTTTTGCTCTTTTAGGATCTTACGTATCTTTTTGACCAGTGCAATGGCGTTTCCATCTTTGCTTTTTGTCACATTGATCGAGATGTTGCGCACACCATTGTAGTGAGAAAGTTCTGCTTCATCACTGAGTTTAAAAGCAACATCTGCAATATCTTTGATCTTTAGCTTCATCCCACCGACATCGATCGTTGTATTTGCTACATCCTCTTTGGTTTTCTCTCCATTGTAGGTTGATATGTAGAGGTGTTTGGCTTGTTGCTTGATAGTCCCTATGGGAAAGATTGAGCTTATATTGCTAATAGCTGAGACAACAAGTCCGGGTTGTAGACCATACCCTCTTATTTTGTCGGTATTTAGAGTTATCACCAACTCCTCATCTGCATCACCGCGAATTGTAAGGTCGCTTAGATCTTTTAACTTAGATAGCTCTATTTTTAACACTTCAGCTTTTTTCAAAAGCTCCCGTTTATCAACATCTGCCGAGATTGCAACAAGCACAAGAGGAAAAGCGTGTAGTTTGATCTTTGCAATGGGTTCATTCATATCTGCCGGAAGATCTTTTTTCACACCACTGACAATATCTTTGACATCATTAAGCACCAAGATGTTATCTGCTCCTGGTTTGATATCTGCAGTGATAGAAAAAGAACCGTTTTTAATACTACTCTTTATCTCCTCAAGATCATCAATATTTTGTAAATCATCCTCGATCGTTTGCACCACCATTTTATCAAGAATATCTGCAGAGGCTCCAGAGTATCCTCCTGTTATGACAATCTTATCCATAGTTATCGGTGGAAAAATCTCTTTTGGTATGTTCACATAGGCAAACATTGAAAGCATAAAAATAAATGCTAAAACTATGTGGTTTAAAAGTGGTTTTTCAATAGCAAACTTTACAAAACTCCAAATCATTATCTGCCTTTAAAATATCGTATCGAGTATCTGATTTTTAAATTTTATCGCTTCAACAGATGCTTTGATGCGTTTATTCTCCTCTTTGAGCATCTCATACTCTATTTTGAGTTTTGCGATATCTCTACTTTTGTAGTATATCTGTTGATTGAGGTATATTTTTGGAAAGGTAAACATTGTCACAAATACAACCATAAATAAAACATAAAAAAAATAATAAGGTGTCAGACTATCTTTTTTTGCCTGTAAATGCTCAATCTCTTCTAAAAGTTCTGTCTTATCACTCATGATCTTTCCATTTGAAACACACGCAGTTTTGCACTTCTGCTTCTTGCATTTGCCTGTATCTCATCACTTTTGGCAACGAGAGGTTTTTTTGTCAATACTCTTCCAATGTGATGATTATTACCACATTCACACCGTATCGCTTGACTTGGGCAGATACAAGAGCGTGACCACCTTGCAAATGTTTGTTTTACGATCCTATCCTCTAGTGAGTGAAAAGAGATGATGGCAACTTTTGCACTTGTCAAGGTAGATGTTTCGATCGACTCTAGTAAACCCTTTAATTCACCAAGTTCATTATTCACTTCGATGCGGATCGCTTGCATCAAGAGTGTTGCGGGATGGATCTTTTTGTTTTTTGGTAAAAACGGCATCAACTTAGCAACCAACTCTTTAGCAGAATAAAACGGTCTATTTGCAATGATCTGCGCGGCTAGTTTATGGGCATTTTTTATCTCACCATATTCATAAAGTATCCTCTCAAGCTGCTGCTGGGAGTATTCATTGACAACGGTGGCTGCATCAAGTGCCGCATCTGGATCCATACGCATATCAAGATTATCACTCTCATAAGAAAATCCCCGATCTTTTTGATCCAGTTGGAGTGATGAAACACCAATATCTGCTAAAACAGCTTTAATCTGATCAGCTCCATACTCTTGTAAAATATCTTTAATAACATGGGAAAATCTCCCTTTTTTAATCTCCACCCTTTGTGAAAACGGCACCAATCTTTTGGTTGAGAAATCGATCGCTGTTTGGTCCTGATCGATACCGACAAGTTTGATATGAGGGTTATTTTCAAGGATCATACTTGAGTGCCCGCCATACCCAAGTGTACAATCTATGACAACTCCATTATCTATATTCTGAAAACTCTCCAATACCTCCCTGTAAAGCACTGGAATATGTGGAATATCCTGCAACAAACAATCGTCCCTTTAATATTATATGATGTGATTATACCTCAAAATTATTTATCTTTAATTTTA
>VCAY01000018.1 GCA_013607635.1 Campylobacterota bacterium | reverse complement strand
AATCTGTTCTCTATGCTTCACTTGTTTTGTGGAGGGGAATTATAGGGGAAACTGTCTTAGGGATTGCTTAATTTATAAAGATTTGTTAAAAAGTTTAGAAATTTGTTCAAGAGGCTGAAAGTTATTTGCCTTTTTTCGTGTTGCTTATTTGGTATTGCTTTAGATCTGGAAAAAGAGGTGCAAGAAGTTTCTGATTGGGCATCTCAACTGCTTTATCGATGGTAAGGGAGTTTTTTTTCAAAGCACACAAAAATGTTATTGTAGCGGTGAAAACAGAACGAGTGCGCTTCCCCATGTTAACCCACCCCCAAAAGCATCCAACAACATCAAATCACCCGCTTCGAGTCGCCCCTCTTCATAGATATCATTGATAGCCATCGGGATCGAAGCTCCTGAAGTGTTGCCATATTTAGCAACAGTTAGAACCACCTGCTCAGGCTGCATCTTGAGCGCATCACCAACCGCTTTAATGATGCGGTAGTTTGCTTGATGTGGCACAAAGTGCTTGATACTCTCACTTGTGATATTATTTGTCTCTAAAATATCTTTTACATCTTGTGTGAGGGTTCTAACTGCTACCTTAAAAGTTTCATTCCCCTTCATCTGCATAAAACATCCAGCAGCCTCTTTATCGAGTGCATCGTGCGCTGAACCGCTTCCACCGTTTGGTGTCATCAGCAAGTCTGCATATTCACCATCTGCACTGGTATGCACATCAATAATCGCTTCTTCTTTGTTTTCTGTCGCTGAGATCACAGCAGCACCGGCACCATCCCCAAACAAGATACATGTGCCGCGATCACTATAGTCGGTAATGGCTGAGAGTTTTTCTGCACCAATAATGAGCACATTTTTTTTCATCCCGGACTCAATAAACGCTTTGGCTATGGAGAGGATATAAACAAACCCTGTACACGCTGCCGAAATATCAAAAGCCGTTGCATTTTTGATCCCAAGTTTGGTTGCGATGATGGTTGCAGTTGATGGCATACAAAAATAGTCCGGCGATATCGTTGCACACACAACCATGTCGATATCCTCTTTGGCTATACCACTCCTTTCAAGCGCTTTTTGTGCCGCTTTGAGCCCAAGATCACTCGTAAACTCATCATCCGTTGCAATATGACGCTCTTTGATCCCTGTTCTTTTTGTGATCCACTCATCCGAAGTATCTACCATCCTTGTTAGATCTTCATTAGTCAGAGTCTTTTGTGGAACATAAGCACCAATTGAACGAAATGCAGCATACACCATTACGCTTCCTTTTGTTTTAAGTGTGCGATTCTTGTTTCAATATGTCCATTGACACCTGTATCAACATATTTAATCGCTTGATAGATCGCATTTTCGATCGCTCTGGCATTGCTTTTACCATGGCTCACAATTGCACAACCTTCAATGCCAATAAGCGGGGCACCGCCAACTTCAGCATAATCGATCTCTTTTTTCAAAAGTTTGAACACTTTTCTCATTAAAAGTGCACCGGTGATGCGAATCGGTGATTTTTTAATATACTCTTTTATAAGAATTGAGATGGTTGAAGCGACGCCTTCACTTGCTTTAAGAACCAAGTTACCTACAAATCCATCACATGTAATAACATCACAACTTCCGTTGAAGATATCGCTACCCTCTACGTTGCCTTTAAAACCTTTGTAACCCTCTAAAAGTTTAAAAGCTGCTTTGGTGACCTCATTGCCTTTAGAGTCCTCTTCGCCGTTTGCTAAAAGCCCAATCGATGGTGTTTCAACCTTAAGTACATCCTCTGCATAACATCCGCCCATCACGGCAAACTCTGCCAAATGTTCAGGTTTTGAGTCCACATTTGCCCCAACATCAAGTACAACAGAACGTCTTCCTGTTTTTGTAGGCATCAGTGTTACAAGTGCGGGACGAGAAACACCTTTTAAGCGACCGAGCCTTAGCGTTGCCAGTGTCATTGTAGCCCCACTATGTCCGGCACTCACAACACCGTCAGCTTCACCCTTTTTTACAAGCTCAACCGCTTTATAAATTGTACTCTCTTTTCTCTTAACCGCATCAGTGGCAGCATCACCCATAGCAATCACATCATCTGCTTCTACTATGGAGATCTTATCTCTATAACTTTTCGGTAATAGAGGTAAAATCTCATCTTTTTTACCAACGAGGACAGGGGTAAAGTGTTGATTTTTAAGCGCTTTGAGACACCCTTTAACAATTGGTTCGGGACCAAAGTCCCCTCCCATCGCATCAATTGCAATAGTTATCATCTAATTATTTATACTCACCAGTTGTAGGGTTGATATGGTGTGGTAACTTGTAAGTGCCATCTTTATCTTTAACTGGGCGAGCTAGAGAGATTTTGTAGTGTGTTCTACGCTTTGCTGCTCTTGTGCGAGATACTCTTCTCTTAGGTACTGCCATAATCTTATTCCTTTAATTTTATTTCACAAAATGAAAGGGAACCTTCCATTTATTTTAATACGATGTCGGAAGTAATTCCGCCACCTACGCTAACGCTTGGTTCTCTTCGGCAGAGAGCCCGCGCAACTTTGTTGCTTTGTTAAAAGCAAAATGTTCAAGTTTTAAAACTCGAATTCATCTTTGTCTTTGCAATTTTCACATGTGTGATAATCGCTTTTAATCATCTCAACTTCCGATTGCATCAGTGCGTCTATGTCAGCATTTTCGTCAAAACTTTCAACCACATCAAACTCAAGTGGTGTATCATCTTGCTGATAGATGCCATCAGAGATAAAGAACTCCACCTCTTCATCGACAGACACACTCATATCTTCAGCACAAATATCACAAGGTTTTGCAACATCTCCTTGCAATTTTGCATGAAGTCGAGTCAATTTTGGACTATGATACTCCAAATAACCTTTAAAAGTTATATCTTCAGACAAAATTTCAAAGTCTGAAGGTGATTTTGTTACTTTTCTAAGTAATATTTTCAAAAAACTGTACTTAGATTAAGAGATTTCTCTTTGTGAGAAAAAGAATGCAATCTCAATCGCTGCATTCTCCAACGAGTCACTTCCATGAACTGCATTGGCATCTATATTTTCAGCGAAGTCTGCACGGATTGTACCCGCTTCAGCTTCTTTAGGGTTAGTTGCTCCCATAAGATCACGGTTTTTCTTTACCGCATTCTCACCTTCAAGTACCGAAACAACAACCTGTCCGCTGATCATAAAGTCAACAAGGTCGTTGAAAAAAGGTCTCTCAGCATGAACTGCATAAAATGCTTCAGCATCCGCTCTTGTTAGTTGCAGTTTTTTTGTCGCAGCGATCTTAAGACCATTGCTCTCAAAACGATCAAGAATTTTGCCAATAACACCCTTAGCAACGGCATCTGGTTTGATGATAGATAAAGTACGTTCCATCAAATCTCCTCTGAAAATATAAAATTAGGGTGGGATTATAGCTAAAAAAAGTTGTATTTACTATTAAAATTTACGTTTTTTGAATTTTTTTTAAAAATGTAGCTAGTGCGGATAAAAACAATACGAGGAAAGCTCCCCGTATCTTGTAGATTACTCTACAACCGGCTCGTGGTTAGAGCGTTGTTCATCTGTGACATCATCACGATGCTCTGGAGACTCACCAACAGCATCCCAAGTGATACAACCCTCAGTTGGACATGCTGTAGCACATGCCGGCTCATCATGGTGTCCAACACACTCTACACATTTGTCACCATAAACATAGTAAATCTCTTCACCAGTTGGATTATCATCTTCATCTACGATAGCTTCAACCGGACACTCATCAATACAAGCACCACAGTTAATACATGTATCATTAATTAATACTGCCATTGTTTTCTCCTAAATTTATTTCAAGTAACTATACAATGAAGAGTTTTAAAGGTAGCTAAAACTCATTGTATAGCTCCGATTATGTAATATATCGTTACACTTTTTAGATGTCAAGATACTCTTTAATCGCATCAACTCTATCTGTTTTTTCCCAAGTGAAAGTATCTTCTACTCTACCAAAGTGTCCATAAGCAGCTGTTTTTCTGTAAATTGGTCGCAGCAGATCAAGATCTCTAATGATCCCAGCAGGTGAGAGATCAAAAACCTCTTTGACACACGCTTCAAGCTTAGACTCTTCAACACTTCCTGTACCATGTGTATCTACCATAATAGATACGGGTTGCACCACACCGATCGCATAAGCCACCTGGATTGTTACTTTATCACACACACCTGCTGCGACAAGATTTTTAGCTACCCATCTTGCAGCATACGCAGCAGATCTGTCAACCTTGGTTGGATCTTTTCCGCTAAATGCACCTCCACCATGCGGGCATGCACCACCGTAAGTGTCGACAATGATCTTTCTCCCTGTTAGTCCCGCATCACCTTGCGGTCCACCGATTACAAACTTGCCTGTTGGGTTGATGTGAAACACCGTACCCTCATGCATCATCTCAGCAGGGATCATTTTTTTGATCACCTCTTCGATGATATCTTTGTGGATCTGCTCTTGATCCACTTCAGGTGCGTGTTGTGTGGAAACAACCACCGTTTCCACTGAAACAGGTTTGCCATCTTTGTATTTCACACTGATTTGTGCTTTGCCGTCTGGGCGAAGATAAGGAACAATCCCCTCTTTTCTCACCTCAGCGAGTCTTTGTGTCAGTCTGTGAGAAAGGTGGATCGGCAAAGGCATCAGCACATCGGTTTCACGGCAGGCGTAACCAAACATCAGCCCTTGATCCCCTGCACCTATATCACCACCTGCTTGATCAACCCCTTGGTTAATGTCAGGTGACTGCTCACCGATCCCGTTTAATACCGCCGCTGATCTGTAATCAAAACCATAAGTTGCGTCTGTATAGCCAATCTCTTGAACCACTTCTCTTGCAATCTCTTGCATTGGCGCATACGCCGTTGTCTTCAGTTCGCCTGCTATTACACAAAAACCATTTGAAACAAGAGTCTCACACGCGACTCTTGCATTCTTATCATTTTCAATAATATAATCCAGAATTGCATCACTGATCTGATCTGCCATCTTATCAGGATGCCCCTCTGTTACAGACTCTGAAGTAAATATGTACTCTTTTGACATAATTATCTCCCGTCATCGATTATTTTTGAAATACAAAGAATAACTTTATAAATCGGCGCAATTATATCTAAAAGATTCTTCACTATTCCAAATAGCTTACTTAAATTTTTTATTTAACTCATCCAAAGAGTTATTACATTAGTAAAGTTTCGATAAAATTTCTCCAATTTCAAAATTACATAAAAGGATATTTATATGTTAGTAACTAATCCAGCTCCAGACTTTACAGCAACTGCTGTTTTAGCAGACGGTTCAATCGTGGAGGATTTTAACCTCGAAGAAAACCTTGGTGCTAATGGTGCCGTGCTTTTCTTCTACCCACTTGACTTTACATTTGTTTGCCCATCTGAGATCATCGCATTTTCTCACAGAATCGATGAGTTTAAAGAGCGTGGTATCAATGTAATCGGTGTTTCTGTTGACTCACAGTTCTCACACTTTGCATGGAGAGAGACTCCGGTTGAAAAAGGTGGGATCGGTCGTATCAACTTCCCACTTGTAGCAGACCTTTCAAAATCTATCTCAAGAGATTACGATGTACTTTTTGGTGACAGTGTAGCACTTCGCGGTTCATTTTTAATTGACAGCAAAGGGACTGTAAGACATGCAGTGATCAACGACCTTCCATTAGGGCGTAATATTGATGAGATGATCCGTATGGTTGACGCTATGCTTTTTACTGACGAGCACGGTGAAGTTTGTCCTGCAGGGTGGAACAAAGGTGAAGAGGGTATGAAACCTGACGCTGACGGTGTAGCAGAATACCTAGCAAAACATGAGTCTGAGCTTTAAGAGCTCACTCTCTATCTAGCCTGTCAAGTGATTTTTCACTTGCAGCATTTGATCTTTGATACTCTTTTTCTGAAACTCCGCTACTTTTTGAACTACAGCCGCTAAATCCCAAAACCAATAGTAAAACGACTAAAATATATCTCATAAAATACACTCCCTATTTTTTTGTGCTCACCATTATACTACCAAAAACTATCAAACTAATCCCTAAAAAGCTTAAAAAATCGGGAAAAGGATCCCCCAGCATCCAACCAAAACCGATTGCCAAAGGGATGTTGGTGTAGCCTATCACCCCAACAACACTCAGGTTTCTTGCACTGTACGCTTTTGTAAGCAGCCACTGTGAGAGTGTGGAGATGATTGCCATCAACCCAATAAGCAGCCAAACTTTCAACTCCATCGGCACAATAAACTCAGGAAATAAAAACCCTATCGCTGCAGGCGGAGTAAAAAAATTGGCAGATAAAAACAAAAGTGCCGGCAATGCACTACCTATACCTACAAATGAAAGCACAATAACACGGGAGTCGTAGATATCTTTGATCTTTTTTATCGTGGTGTATGCAGCAGCGGCAAAAAATCCCCCAAGAACTCCAAGGATATGTTCATAAGAAAGATGCAAACCAAAAGGCTTGACAATCAGTATCACCCCAATAAAACCCACGATAAGTGCTATCATTGTTGTTACATGCAACTGCTCTTTAAGCAGCAGATACGCCAAAATGGTCACAAAAAAGGGTGAGGTTTTATTGAGTGTTATCGCTTCACCCAGAGGGATCGTTGTGATGGTGTAAAAAAACAATATCATTGCACTAAATCCAAACACACCTCGAGCTATTAACATATACCATTTGCCACCGCTGAGTTTTGGTGGTGTATGGTGCAAGGCATAAAGGATTAAAAAGACACCGATTAAGTTACGAAAAAAAACGATCTCAAGTGCACTGAGATCCTCTGCAAGTATCTTAGTAAGCGCACCGTTGAGTGCAGAGATGAGTGCTGAGAGGAGCATATAGAAGATGCCGTTATCACGATCTTTTAACATCCAAGCCCTTTAACAAACGCCAGCGCTTTTGGATTTACATACGCCAGCTGCCACCACTGCTTTTTTGGTGCGATGAGAGTAAGCTGATGGGGGTTGGAGCTTCGCGAGAGAGCTACATAAAACTGTGAAGGAGCAAAGATTTCGTTGGTATCGATCACCAAAGATTCTATCGACATCCCCTGTGATTTGTGGATGGTGATCGCAAAAGCAAGTTTGATGGGGTACTGATAGATACTCAACACCTCCTCTTGCACCATCTGCTTCTCCCCCGCTATAGTTTTCTCCACCCACACAGTTTTGTGTTGCGCTACTTGTTCAAGTTTTACCACCTTGCCATCAGATTTTTGCACATACACATAAGTGGCATCGATGTTAACAACCACACCCCGCTCGCCATTGTAGTAGTTCCAAGCATTGCGACTAAAAAGTACCGGTGCACCAATCTTTAGTTCAAGCTCCTCTTCTATGCGTGCATCTTGAAAAAAACGCTTAATCTCATGATCTTTGAGCGATTTTTTATGTTTAACTACCTGCGCTTCTTTCACAAAAAGCTCCCCTTCAATCGCTTCAAGTTGCTCTTTATTATGTCGTGAAGCAGAAATATTTTTGCCGTAAAGAAAAGTAGTATTGCTTAAATCCTCTCCGATAGGCTTAATAAGCCCATTAAGTTTGTTGTGCACCACCTCATCTACAAAACCAAAACGGATATGGTGCAAAAGCTCAATAAAAGCAACATCATCGGTGCGGTAGATATGGGTAAGCTCTATGGGTTCAAATGCAAATTCGCTCCACACAGCAGACTCAAAAGCAAAAGCAACATCCACAAAACCTTTACTGACAGGGGGCAGTTGTAAAAAATCCCCCACAACGAGTAAAACCCCACGAAAGCCACCCTGTTTGAGCCTTAAAGCCACCATTTCCAAAAGTGCAGCACTTACCATAGAGATCTCATCGATCACGATCAGATCAAGCACTGCTAAAAGTTTTTTAACTTTTTTGGGTATCTCAAATTTTCCTTGCAGTTTAAGTGCCTCTGTATCTTCACAGATCCCAAGATCAAAAAAACTGTGCAGTGTCTGCCCACCGATAAGCGTTGCCGCCATAGCGGTAGAGGCAAGTTTTGCCACTTTTTTTGCTTCAGCCTCATAAGTTTTGATCACCTCGTTGGTGATGGTAGTTTTACCCACACCCGCGCCACCGGTAAGAAAAACATTACTGCCTAAGTTGAGCTTTTGTATAACCGTATCTTTCATTGGTATGATAGTAACAACTATTTGTTTAGAAGTTTATTATTATAATTTGGATAAAATCTCAAAATGCAAATAAAGATAACACTTTCACAAGAACAACTTTTTCTCATTGTAGCATTTTGGCTAACGCTTTTTTATAACACCACGATGTTTTCCCACATCTTTGACACGTACCCTTTTGAGGGTAAAAATATTCTCTATATTGCCTCAACCTTTATTGTACATTTTGGCATAACTGCACTCGCTTTTGCTCTACTCTCTACTCGTCATACCATTAAACCACTTTTGATCTTCATTGTGCTTGTTTCCTCTATAACAGCATACTTTATGAATAAATATGATGTTGTTATTGATGAGAATATGATCAGAAATAGTATGCAAACAAATATAAACGAATCACTTGACCTGCTCAGTTGGCAACTCATAGGTTATCTTCTTTTTCTTGGATTATTGCCTTCATATTTTATTGCAAAAATTTCTCTTCAAACAGTTTTATTAAAACAAAGGGTTCTCTTAAGGATAAAAACCCTTGCAGTACTTATTCTCCTCACTTTTGGTACAGTAGCACTTTTTGGCAAGTTTTATGCTTCATTTTTCCGAGAACACAAAGTTTTACGCTTCTATGCCAACCCTGGTTTTTGGATCGATTCGCTAAGAATTTACTTACAACAAACCCTAGAGCAGCAAAATAAAACACTCAAAATCTTAGGTCTTGATGCGAAGATTGAAGATAATAACACAAGAAAAATTGTGATTATGATCGTAGGAGAAGCTGCACGGGCAGATCATTTTAGCCTCAATGGGTATGTGCGAAAAACCAATCCTAAACTTGAGCAAGAGGATCTTGTCAATTTCTCACAACTCTACTCCTGCGGGACATCCACCGCCTACTCTGTACCATGTATGTTTTCGATCTATCAACGCAACAATTTTAGTTATAAAAAGGCAAAATACACAGAAAATATTCTGGATGTTTTAAACCACACAGGTGATATCGCAATCCTTTGGCGAGATAATAACTCCGATTCAAAAGGGGTAGCAACAAGAGTGGAATATCAAGATTTCAAATCACCGCAAAACAATCCTGTTTGTGATACAGAGTGTCGTGATATTGGGATGCTACACGGTCTTGATAGCTTCATAAAAAAACATAATAACAAAAATATCCTCATCATCTTGCACCAGATGGGTAATCATGGCCCTGCTTATTACAAACGCTACCCAGAAGAGTTTGAAAAGTTTGTTGCTGTGTGCAAAACAAATCAGCTAGAGGAGTGTACACAACAAAGTGTTACAAACGGTTATGATAATGCCCTGCTTTATAGCGATACTTTTTTAGCTGCAACCATCTCATTTGCCAAGCACTATTCACAAAGTGCTACAGCTGTTTTATATATGAGTGACCATGGGGAGAGTTTGGGTGAAGGTGGCATCTACCTGCATGGTCTTCCTTATTTCATAGCACCCGATGCACAAAAACATATCGGGGGATTTTTATGGCTGAATGACACCTATAAACAATTATTAGATTTTAAGAAAATAGAGGCAAAAAAAGATCAAAAAATTTCACACGACAACCTTTTTCATACACTACTTGGTCTTTTTGGCGTTCAGACGAAACTTTACAACCCACAACTTGACATTACACACTAAAAGGGCAGATGATGCAAAAAACAATGCAATTGACAAAAAAAATTTTACGCTACTTTTTTCTACCACTTTTAGTATTGATGCTTGCATGGATTGGGTATTTTAAAATATATGGCAACTTCCACCAAGTAGACACCAATCTTTACAGAAGTGCTCAGCTTTACAACTTTAACCTACCTCACTACATACAAAAATATAACATCAAATCGGTAATCAACCTTCGTGGTTCATCTAAGGATGCACAATGGTATCAAGATGAAATTCACATCGCCAAGAAGTATGATATCACTCATTACGATTTTGGACTACCTGATAGAAGAGTGATACCTTTGGAGAAAATGGATACACTTGTAGCACTGATGCGCCAAGCACCAAAGCCGTTACTCATTCACTGTAAAGCTGGAGCAGATCGTACATCGCTTGCAAGTGCACTCTACCTTTACGCTATTCAAAAAGACAGGAACGCTCAAAATGCCATCTCTATCACCTATGGACACTTTCCATGGCTTGGTTCCAAAACAAAAGCGATGGATATTAGCTTTCAAAACTACCAAAACAACAGGATTGTACAATGAATCTGGGATTATTTACTCTTATAGCGGTTTTATCAAATATAATTTTATACCATCTTCCTTTTTTTCACTATGTCACTGATCACCTTAAATTGAACAATCCTGGTAGTTTTGCGACAATGCTTTGTGTGAGCATTGCCCTTTTTGGCGTCAATGCCTTTTTATTCTATCTCGTAGCATCGATCTCAGCAAGATTTTTTAAGTTTTTTTTAATCATCACATCTCTTGGCAATGCTCTTGCTTTTTATTTTGTACAAACCTACAGTGTGATCCTCGATCGCTCAATGATGGGCAATGTTTTTAATACCCGCTACAGTGAAGCATCCGCTTATTTTGACCCTATCATTTTTCTTTATATTTTTCTTTTGGGGATAATACCGGCATATATCGTTTATAAAACCCAGCTGCGCAATACACCTCGAAAAAAACTGCTTCTTGGTGGTTTTGGTGCATTGATTTTTAGCGTTTTTGTGCTTTATCTCAACTCATTTACATGGCTTTGGCTTGACAAACACGCAAAATATCTCGGCGGGCTTTCAATGCCATGGTCATACTCTATTAATGCTTTGCGTTATGAGATAAAAAAACAACAAAAATCCAAAAAACAGAAACTTTTACCAGATGGGAAGTTTCTTAATGATACCAAAGTAGTTGTATTGCTCATCATCGGTGAATCTGCCAGAGCAGACCATTTTTCACTCTATGGGTACAACAAACCAACCAATCCTAGACTCTCTAACATCGATATTATTGCCTTAAAACCAGTCATGGCAACAACCACTTACACCACTGGATCTGTTGCGAGTATCCTCGCTTATGACGGTTCAAGTTCCAATGAATATGAACCACTACCAAACTACTTGCATCGTATGGGTGCCTATGTAGAATGGCGCAGTAAAAACTGGGGTGCACCAAATCTAAATATAGACCACTTCATCGAAGCTGGAGAGTTAAAACAAACATGCCAAGGAGATCGGTGTGATTACGATGAAGTTTTACTTACAAACCTCAAACAATCGATCCGGAAAGCAACAAAGAACAAAATCTTTATCGTTTTACACACAGCAGGCAGTCATGGTCCCACTTATTATCAAAAATACCCACCAAGTTTTGAGCATTTCCAGCCTGTGTGCAAAACAGTTGATCTTAAAAAATGTACTCAAGAAGAGTTGTTTAATGCTTACGACAATACAATCTATTATACCGACTATTTTCTCTCAAAAGCTATTGAGCAACTTAAAAAACTCAATATGCCATCACTTATGATATATATCTCTGACCATGGAGAGAGTCTTGGTGAGTACAACCTTTATCTCCATGGCACCCCTTATGCTATTGCTCCACGGTACCAAAAAGAGGTGCCTCTACTTCTGTGGGCTTCCAAACAATTTTTACAACAAAGAGCTCTTAATACACTCGCTATAAAAAAGGAGGAAAAATATGGACAGTACAATATATTTCACACCGTTTTAGAAGCACTTTCCCTGCAATCACCTATCTTTAATCAAAAGCATAATCTCTTAGCAAATCAAAAGGATCAACATGAACAGTGAACGCATTCTTATCGTTGAGGACAATAAAGCCCTTGCCAAAATTCTTGCAAAAAAACTTCAAACATCTCTGCAGATGCAAGTTGATACAGCCTACTCTTTAGCAGAAGCAAAACTCTTTATCAGCGCGCATCAATATTTTGTCACCCTGCTTGATGTCAATCTTCCTGATGCTCCAAATGGTGAGGTGATCGACTATGCACTCAGCAAGAAAAAACGTGTGATCGTCCTAAGTGGTAACATCGACAAAGAGTTTCGCAAAAAAATGCTTGAGAAAAATATTATTGATTATGTCAACAAAGAGGGTGCAGGTGATATTGAGTATATCATCCAAACAATCCAGCGCCTTCAAAAAAATCAGGCACATAAGATTTTGGTAGTCAATGACTCTGTCGTTTTTCGCAATAAAATGAAAACGATGCTTGAGAACCTTTTCTTCCAAGTAACACCTGTAGCCCATGGAGAAGAAGCGCTCAACCTTTTTGAGCAAAACCACGAGTTTTCTATGGTGATAACCGATTACTATATGCCGGTAACAAATGGAGTTGAGTTAACACAACAACTTCGTAAAACATATAAAAAAGATGAGCTTCGCATCATTGCCCTCTCAGGCAACGAAGATAATGAGATCAATGCTCTGTTTTTAAAAAGCGGAGCCAACGACTACATCAAAAAACCGTTTTCTAAAGAGGAGTTTTCCTGTCGTGTTAATAACTCAATCGAGGCACTAGAAAATATCCAAACGATCACCAAGTATGCCAACAGAGATTTTCTTACCGGTCTGTATAACAGACGCTGTTTTTACGAAATGATGAATGAGTACCTTATAAACGCACAAGAAACGGGTGAGCAGTTTGCTGTTGCGATGATCGATATCGATCATTTTAAACATATCAATGACACCTTTGGACATGATGCTGGAGACAAATCAATCATAGCACTTGCAGATATACTTCGCTCATCGACGAGCAGTTTTGTACGATGTCAACGAGTCACTTGATGAAAATCTTAACCAAGCAGACCTTTTACTCTACAAAGCAAAAAACAACGGGCGCAATCAGCTAATCTTCGAGTAAGATGGTACCTCTAAAGGGGATATTTTTCCCTTTTGGACTTACCCACCTTACTTCATACTGCGGCACATCTTTTGGAAAAACCCCTTCAAGATCACTAAAAAACCGATACAAAAACTTGCAACACAATAGTGCTAAAAAATTCAAGGGCACATCTATTCGTCAAAAATCAGCTTGTTAAAATGGGGTGAAATTGCACGTGTTTTTAGAATTGGCACAGAACAGAAAAGTTGGTTTTTTTAAGGATGAACAACAATGTTCAGAGCCTTGCACAGGAACCATAACCTGTTTATTATAGCTCAAACCTTTCTCACTCGGATAAACTATATCTGTTATGATATAATTGTTATGATTAAAGGGGGATTAAATGTCAAAACTTGTTTTAGGATTGGATATAGGGATAACATCTATCGGCTGGGCACTTGTTCAAACTGACAATGAGGAACAACAAAACAACAAAATTATTGAGAGTGGTGTGCGTATTTTTCAGATCGCAGAACACCCAAAAAATGGAAAATCTTTAGCTCTTCCAAGACGTGAAGCAAGATCAGCTAGACGCACAACTAAAAGAAAAGCCAAAAGGATAAAAGCACTCAAACGATTACTGCAAAAATACAACATTATCACATTGCAAGAGTTAGAAAACCTTTTTATCGGCAATAAAAAGCAAAAAGATGTATGGCAGCTTCGCAGAGATGCTCTCTATCGCGAACTAGATAACAAAGAACTCTCCCACATACTGATCCATATAGCAAAACATCGCGGATACTTCTCAAACAGAAAAAGTGATCAGGTAAAAAAACAAGATAAAGAGGGTAAAGCTGTTTTAAGCGGCATCAGCCAAAATGAAAAAATTTTACAAGAGAAGGGTTACCTTACTATTGGAGAGTATCTCTCTACAAAAACAAAAAAGAGAAATGCTCATGGACACTATGAAAACTCTATCGCCCGATCGATGCTTATTTCAGAGATAGAGTTAGTTTTTGCAAAACAAAAAGAGTTTGGAAGTCCCTATATTAGTGACACACTTTTAGAAGAGTATAAAAAGATAGCTTTTACACAACGACCTCTAAAGTCTGTAAAGGGGATGGTAGCAAACTGTCCATTTGAAGTCTCAAAAAAACGAGCACCAAAAGCAAGTATCAGCTTTGAAACATTTAGAGCATTGCAAAAACTAAAAAATCTGCGAATAATCACACAAAATGGGGAGGAAGCACTCTCGCAAGAGCAGATATTGCAAGTGATCAACAAAGCAAAAACTGTCTCATCTCTAAGCTACAAACAGTTAAAAAAGTTTTTAGCACTTAATGCAGAGGCACAATTTAAAGGTTTGACCTATTTTGATGTAAAGACAGGGGAGATCAAAGACCCTGAAAAAACAAAATTTTTAGAGTTTGGTGCATTTGTCAAAATCAAAAAGGAGATACAAAGTGTTAAGCATCTCTACTGGTCAGAGATTGAAAACGACAACGATCTGCTTGACCAAATTGCCACAATACTAAGTACAGAAAAAGATGATAGCAAAATGCTTGAGCAACTTCGTAAAATTATCCCCTACGAAGAGGTTTCCCAAGCACTGTTAGGGCTCTCTTTTTCAGGTTTTGGACACCTTAGCACAAAAGCACTACAAAACATCAATCCACACCTTGCCAGAGGGCTTAACTACGACAAAGCGTGTGAAGAAGCCGGTTACGATTTTCAAGCAATCTTTCAAGGGGAAAAAACACTTCTGCTTCCACCTCTATCGCAACAAGAAAATAGTGAGATGACAAACCCTGTTGTAAAACGGGCTATTTCGCAGATGCGTTTGGTCTATAATGCACTTGCAAGAAAATATGGAGCACTTGATGCCATCCACATTGAGATGACAAGAGAGATAAAAAAATCACACAAAGACAGAAAAGAGATCGAAGATGCGCAAAAAGAGTTTCAAACACAAAAAGCAGAAGCAAAAAAACACGCCATAGAGTTACTTGGCAAAGAGCCAAATGCAAAAGAGCTTTTAAAATTTCGCCTCTGGAGAGAACAAAATGAGCACTGTATCTACAGTGGAGCGTATATCGATCCATATATGCTCAGCGATCCTTATGCCACAGAGGTTGATCACATCCTCCCTTACAGCAGATCCCTAGATGATTCCCTTAACAACAAAGTGCTTTGTTTAACAAAAGAGAATCAAAATAAAGGGAACAAAACCCCTTTTGAGTATTTTGGTTCGGACAAAGATTTGGAAAAATGGCAGGAGTTTGTCGGACGCATAGAGGGGTTAAAAAACCTCAAACAAGCCAAAAAAAGCAGACTCTTAAAAACAAACTTTGATCAAAGTAGCGAAAACAGCTTTAAAGAGAGAAACAAAAACGACACATCTTACATAGCCAAGTTTATCAAAAACTATATCGAAGCGCATATAGCCTTTAGAGAATCAAAAAACAAACAACATGTTTTTACAAGAAATGGGATGCTAACATCGCAACTTCGCTACAAATGGGGAGTTGGAGATAAAAACAGACAAACACATCTGCATCATGCAGAAGATGCAATCATCGTTGCTTTTGCAACGCAAGCTCAGGTACAAAAATTCTCTGAAATATCTGCAAAGAGAGAGGGGTTTATCTATGAAACAAAAGAACAAAAAGCGAAAAAAGTAAAATTTGAGCCACCAATGGAGAATTTTGGTGCTAAAGTTCAAGAGAGTGTGCAGCAGATCTTTGTATCTTTTATGCCTCGAAGAAAAGTAACAGGAGCGGCTCATCAAGCAACTATCTACAGCCCAAAAACTTTACAGGTAAAAAAAGGAGATGGAAAAATAGAAAAACTCAAAGGAAACAGTATCAATAACAATGTCAAACTAAAACATGGAATTGCACTCAATGAGAGTATGCCTCGTGTCGATCTGTTTCAACATAAAAAAACAAAAAAATACTATCTTGTCCCAATCTATGTAAGTGACTTTGTCAAAGAAACTCTACCAAACAAAGCGATAGTACCAGGAAATAAACCGTGGCTTGAGATGGATGAAAACTATGAATTTATGTTCTCTTTTTACAAAAATGACCTTATGGAGATCAAAACAAAAAAAACAGCAAAAAAAGAGTCTGTACAGATTTTAGGTTACTATGATAGCACCCATAGTAGTACAGCCAATTTAACTTTAAAGTCTCATGATGGTAAAAAGGAATTTAGCTATGGCTCTCAGAATTTGGTATTTATCAAAAAATATCAAGTCGATCCACTAGGCAACTATGTTGCAGTAAAACAGGAAAAACGGCAAGGAACAAAAAAACAAAATAAAAGGAAAAGATGATGGCAGGGTGGAGAAGCATATTGGTATCACAACCGTGTAAATTAAGTGTAAAAAATATGCAACTTGTCTATGCTCCTTATGAAGGGGAGAGAGTGCAAGTACCACTTGAAGATGTAACGGTGATCGTTATTGAAACAAATCAGGCAACAATCACAACAGCACTGCTTAGTCAAATCGCCGAAAAAAACATAACCCTTTTCTCTTGTGATAATTACCACATTCCAAATGGATCATTTATCCCTTTTCATCAACACTCAAGACTCTCACAAATAGCGCACCTTCAAATCACTATGAAACTACCGTTAAAAAAGCAGATCTGGCAAAAGATCATCATGCAAAAAATTGCAAACCAATCGGCAATGCTAAAAAAATTTCAAAAAGAGAATCTCCAACTAGAGCTTTTAAAAAACAAGGTAAAATCTGGAGATAGTGAAAACTTGGAAGCTCTGGCAGCTCGAAAATATTGGCATCTGTTTTTTGATAAATTTACAAGAGATCAAAAGGGACTCGATCCCAGAAATATAGCGCTTAACTACGGATATGCCATTATAAGAGGTGCTATAGCGAGGTCACTTGTCTCTTATGGACTTTTACCAACTTTTGGTGTATTTCACAACTCTGAACTCAACGCATACAACTTGGCTGATGATATGTTAGAACCTTTGCGTCCAATGGTTGATATGATTGTAAAACAACTCGAACAAGAGGATGAACTTGATGTAAATTTAGGAGTAAGCGTAAAATCTGCACTCATCAATCTCTTAAATATGCAGATGCGTTTAAATAATGAAATTGTCACTGTTGTCACTATTTGCGATATTATGGCATATAGTTTTGTACGGGCATTAAAACACAATGATGTAGATTATTTAAAACTTCCAGAGATATTATGAAAGAGCAAAAATTTATGTGGTTATTTGTATTTTTTGACCTACCGACAAAAACAAAAAAAGATCGAAAAAAGTATACACAATTTCGCAACTACTTGCTCAAAGATGGGTTTACCATGATGCAGTTTTCTGTTTATACAAGGATCTGCAAAGGGGATGACAGTGTCGATACCCATAAAAAACGGGTAAAAGATCATATCCCACCAAAAGGCAATGTACGGATGATCTCCATCACAGATCTGCAATACTCCAAAATGGAAACAGTAATAGGAATCAAAACCCCGGAAGAGAAGTTAGAAAAAAAGCAACTTTTGCTTTTTTGAGTAAAATCGAAACAGATTTGCATGATAGTTTTTTCAGAATTATCCAAAAAAAAGAAATTTTTGAGCAGGTTTTAAAAAAATTTTTCAAAATTTTTTTAAAGAAAATGCTCTACAAACCCTACTGCAAAGGCTTGAAGAGTTTGGATTATAGCACATCCGAGTGAGAAAGGGAGCTATAACTTGTTGACAAAGTTGTAGAGTGCTTGGGCGATTATAGCACATCCGAGTGAGAAAGGGAGCTATAACCCTTTTATTGCTAAGTAATGCAGCTGATTTATTATAGCACATCCGAGTGAGAAAGGGAGCTATAACTGTTCATGTTGTTGTCGAGTGAGAAATAAAATTATAGCACATCCGAGTGAGAAAGGGAGCTATAACAATATAAATGGTGATTACTGCATGATGATCATTATAGCACATCCGAGTGAGAAAGGGAGCTATAACTCAAAACTAGAATTATCTTTCATTTGTTACATTATAGCACATCCGAGTGAGAAAGGGAGCTATAACAAGTGTATTTAGATAACTTTAGCTGTTAGCACCAATGCCAAATGGCTTGATAGAAAATATGTTTCGTGGGAAGATTTGAAACAACAAAGTGAAGTTGAGGAAGAATTTACAGAAAAATATTGACGCTATCAAAAGTTGAGTTAAAGTAGCTAAAAATGTAGTAAAATACACCTATACAAAACAAAAAGAAATGGGGTTTTTATGATCTATCCTAACAGTTTTTTGGTGCGTAGCTAATTGATGCGATGGTTTATCGTTTTACTTGTTAGCATTACACTAAGTTTTAGCGCATCTCTTAAGGTTGCTGTTGCAGCAAATATGAGCTATGCGATCGATGCACTCGTGAAGGATTTTTCCTCCATCGATCCAGATGCAAAGATCAGCACAACAATCAGCAGCAGTGGCAAACTTGCCGCGCAGATCGCCCACGGGGCACCTTACGATATTTTTCTCAGCGCCAATACCTCCTATGTTGCAAAACTGTACAAACAACATATCTCCCAAAAACCTGTAGTTTATGCTTATGGGGCTTTAGTCTATCTTAGTCGCGATCCACAAGATTTTAGTGATCTCAAACAGCTTTTACTCTCCCAAAAGGTGCAAAAAATAGCTATCGCCAATCCAAAAACGGCACCCTATGGCAAAGCGGCGTTTGAAGCCTTACAAAACTTGGGAGTGCTTAATCAAATCAAACATAAGTTTATTTATGGGGAGTCGATCTCACAGACACTCACCTATACCCTTCGAGCAACCGAGATCGGTATCGTTGCCAAGTCTGCCATCTTTGCACCGCCTTTAAGCCACCTTAACAATGCCAAGCACTACAAAGATATCGATGCAAAACTCTACACACCGATCAAACAAGCAGGTGCCATCATCAAAAACACGCCACTTGCCAAAAAGTTTTTGAGCTACCTGCAAAGTAATCGCGCCAAAAAGATCTTACAAAAATACGGATACAACACCCCATGAACACACTTGTCGCAACCGTTAAGGAGATATACTCAATCCAACAACTCCATCAAGTATTTGTTCAATGTAACGACCGTACCCTGCAAATCGTCACACTTGAGCTTGATCCAAAGATACAAGTGGGAGTCAAGGTTAAACTCGGCATCAAGCCAACTCACTTACTTCTTGCAAAAGATCATTGTAAAACTCTTAGTATCACCAACCAATTTCCAGCAACTCTGCAAAATAGCAACAAAGGTAAAATTCTCACCACTTTAAAGTTGCAGTGGCAAAACACTACGCTTGAGTCTATCATCACCACAGCCGCTTTTGAGCAACTCAACATCAAAGAGGGTGCAGTGGTTTATGGTTGTGTGAGTGAGAGTGCTATCACCATTACGGAGGTGCTTGGATGATCGATCTGACCCCCTTTTACCTCTCATTTAAACTTGCACTCTTTACTACGATCATCCTTTTTACGATCGCTTTGCCGCTTGCGTGGTATCTCTCCCAAACAAGATCAAAACTTAAACCACTCCTTGAAGCGATCGTTGCAATGCCGATCGTTCTACCCCCTTCAGTACTTGGGTTTTATATCTTGGTACTACTTGCACCAACTTCACCATTGGGTGCTTTTTTGGCTGAAACATTTGATCTAAAACTCCTTTTTAGCTTTAGCGGACTTGTGGTTGCAAGTGTGTTTTACTCCTTTCCTTTTATGGTGCAACCCCTACAAAGCGGCTTTGAGAGTTTAAATAAAAATATGCTTGAAGCAAGCTACATTGCCGGTAAAAGCAAACTCCAAACACTTCTGCATGTAGCGCTTCCAAACATCAAACCAGCCCTGCTAAGTGCACTCATTATCACTTTTGCCCATACTGTTGGGGAGTTTGGTATGGTTTTAATGGTGGGTGGCAGTATCGCAGGGGAGACAAAAGTAGCCTCGGTTGCGATCTATGAGATGGTGGAGATCATGGACTATGACAACGCACACATCTACTCTGCCATTATGCTTGCCATCAGTTTTAGCGTCTTGCTCGGTGTCTATATTTTTCATAAAAAATACCGCTCCACGGTTGGTGTGCGATGATCTCACTGCATCTACACAAAAAAGATATCCTCGATCTTAAACTACAGATCAACAAAGGGGAGTTTATCGCTCTTAGTGGCAAAAGCGGCAGTGGCAAAACTACACTGCTTCGCATCTTATCAGGGCTTGAGGAGTCTAATTCCAAGATAGAAGTAGATGGCAAAATCTGGCAAGATGGGCTCAAAAAGACTCCTATTCAGCAACGCGAGATCGGATTTGTATTTCAAGACTATGCTCTGTTTGAAAATATGAGTGTACTTAAAAATCTGCTGTATGTCAGTAACGATAAAGAGCTTGCCCAACATCTTCTATCACTTACTGCACTCACGCAACTTGCCGATCGTTTGCCACACACTTTAAGCGGCGGGCAAAAACAGCGCGTTGCCCTTTGTCGCGCACTCATGCGCAGACCAAAAATACTACTACTCGATGAAGCTCTCTCAGCACTCGATCCAACTATGCGAAAAATGCTGCAAGATGAGATCATAAAACTGCACAAAGAGTTTGATCTCACCACTATCATGGTCAGCCACGATCCAAGCGAGATCTATCGCATGGCTTCAAGAGTCGTTGTGCTTGAAGATGGCAAGATTATCAAAGAGGGCTCACCCAAAGAGGTGTTTTTACAAACCTCAGGAAGTGCAAAGTTCTCTTTTAGCGGGGAGATTTTAGAGATCATCAAAGTTGATGTGATCAATATCGCCATCATCGCCATTGGTCAGCAGATCGTCGAAATTGTTGTAAGCGATGCGGAGATCAAAAACCTCAGTATTGGCCAGCAGGTAAATATCAGCACCAAAGCGTTCTCACCAATACTTAACTTTTAAACCTCCTGCAGCTCCACCCCACTCTCAAGCAAATAACACAAATACCCCTCAACCCTCTTACCGGTGATCTCGCCGATCGCTTTTTTATAAAACTGCACCTGCTTCATGTACTCCTCTTGCAGATGTTTGCCGGTTTTATAATCGATCACAATCCACTTATCCTCTTTTTGCACAAGCAGATCGATGTAGCGAAGGTTGTTTTTGTATTTGAGTGCTTGCTCTTTGTAACATTTTCCCTGCGTGAGCTCTAAAAACTGTTTGTGCTCTAAAAGCTTTTCTATGCGCTTTTGGATCTGTGCAAACTGCTCTGCCTCTAGCGCAAAACCGTACTTGTTGTAACAGGCATCGATCGCACTGCTGAGAGCATCTTTAGTAAAACTCTCCATCATCTCTAGGGCATAATGGGTTGCCAAACCAAACTCAATAACCCCCAAATCTTCCTCTTGGGTATGCTCTTTGGCGAGGATATCGTTTTGCGTGCCGTAATACAGCTCTTGAAACTTGAGCTTTGCAAACTCTTTGGCTGGCTCTTTTGGTTGTTGCACTACATCTAACGCACCCATAGAACGTACCTGAAGCCCTAGTATTTCAAAAGTGGAGTCTTTTGGTTTTTGGATAATGATGAGATTTCGTTTGGCTCGTGTAAAAGCGACATACAGAGCATTAAGTTTGTCTTGAGATTGCAGGGCTTTTTCATCCTCAAGCGCCTTGGCATAATCTGCATCAATCAAATCACGCTTAGCAATGCGTAAAAAGATCTTTTGCAATGCAATCCCATCATAATTGTAGATGATCGGATCGCGCGATGGCGGCTCTTTTTTAAGCCGATCGATCACGATCACATGCTCATACTCTAATCCTTTGGACTTATGCACTGTCAGCACACGCACACCATGAAGCTGTGTTGCAGCAGCCTCAGCGTCAAGCCTTTCATATTCAAACAAAAACGCTTCTATATCGCTGTAGCGCTCGATCGCACTTAAAAACTTCAGCAGGTTCATATCGTTATCAAAAAGTTGATAACGCTCGATCGCATCCTTGGCAACTTTGGCAAGATCACACAGATCCACCCGCTCAATCTTACCCACCTCTTGATCAATGAGTGCAAAAAAGTTATAGCGGTAGATATCCTCTCCAAAGTAAAGATACTTAAGATACTCAATGATCGCTTTAACATTGCGCTGCTCTATGAGTTTAGTGGTGGTCTCGGTAACAACATCGATCCCATTTGCCTCTAAAAGTTGTTTGATCTCTTCCCCATCACCATTGGTTGCACACAAAATGGCAATATCGTTTAGCCTTGCTCCAAGCTCGATGAGCCTTTGTACCTGCAAAAGTGTTGCATCAAGCACCGCTTCACTCTCTAGCACCTCAACATACCCCCCATCTGCCTCTTCGCGACTCAGTTGTGGCGAGTAGTTGGGGATCTTATCTATAAATGTGGCGTTAACAAAATCGATCATCACCTTTTGTGAGCGGTAGTTGGTAAGCAGCTTCGCAACCTTTGTACCATGCCTTTTGGCAATCTCACCAAAAAGTGCGGCAACACCTCCACGAAAGCGGTAGATCGACTGCTTCACATCCCCTACAAAGAAAAAACTCCCATCTTCAAAAATCCCCTCTCCAGAGATTGCCTCCTCGATCAGCGGTCGCAGTATCTCATACTGCATAATGCTGGTATCTTGAAACTCATCCAACAAAATATGCTCAATAGTACTGTCAAGGCGAAAATACAAAAACTCACTGTCATCGATCTTTTTTAAGATGGTGAAAACCAGTTGTGTCACATCACTGAAGCTTAATTCACCATCATCGATGTAGAGTGCTTTTTTCGCCTCTTGGTAGATCGAGACAAGCTCACTGAGTGCATAAAAAAAGTTACTCTCTTTGGCTTTGTAATACTCCTTTATCGCCTCTTGTATTTGATGTAACGCCTCATCCATCTGCGGGGTAAAACACTTTTTAAAGTCCCAATATTCCAAACTCTCTTTATAAACCCATGTTTTTGCCAGCAACTCTTCAAAGCTTACCACATTAAGTGTATTTTTTAGTCTATTAGATGCCCCTTCACATCCTGACACAATTGCCTGAAGATCTTGTAAAGCCCCAAGCGCTTTGGTCTCATAATCTTTACCATAGACAGGGGTAAAAGCAAATCCCCCCAGCTCCTCTTTTTTCTCATAAAACTGATCAAGGAGTAAAAAGATATCGCTAAGCCGTTTTTTTGAAAGGATTGCCAGATCAACAAGGGTATTTTTTTTATTTTTTACACTCACCTCTTTGAAAAATCTATCGAGCAGTTTTATTTCATGCTGTGCTGAAGCGGTTGTAAAGTCAGGCATCAAACCAACATACAAAGAGAATTTGCGAAGTATCTTAGTAAAAAAACTATCGATGGTCATAATCTTGGTGTTGCTGTTTAAAAACTGCGCAAGTACTTCATCTTTTTTTGCCAACAGTTGCTCTTTTGCAAGCCCCGTTACTTTTACCACCTCATCAAGCTCACCCCTGTTAGCAAAATCCTCCAACGTCTCAACGATCCGCTCACTCATCTCACTTGCTGCTTTGTTGGTAAAAGTAAGGGCTAGTATCTTGCTTGCATCTGCTCCACTAAAAAGCAAAGAGAGGTAACGCACCACAAGCATAAAGGTTTTTCCACTTCCGGCACTCGCTTCATAAGCAAGGTTACTGACAAATTCAGACATCGCTACCCCCTCTCACACAAAATCTTATAGGGGCAGTAGATGCACTCTTTGGTATCTTCGCACTTTTGTACATCGATCTGCTCTATCTCTTGAAGTGTTCTAAGATGTTCTTGCAGTAGCTCTAATTTTTGCTCAAACTCTTTCTCAGGCACCACTCTGCCCTCTTTGAGATCATAAAAGCCACACTCTCGCACACTATATTTTTCACTTGCTAAGAGGTGGTAAAACTCCAGTTGAAAATCTGTGGCATCTGCTATGGTGTTTTTGGTGTAGGTTTTGTATGAGCCTGTTTTATAATCAAGTACACTCACACCACCATCAAATTTATCGATACGATCGATCACACCGTAGAGTTTTAGCCCTTCATACTCGCGTGTAAGTTTTACTTCACACCCTAACACCTCGTACCCTTTGGCAAAACGATCAATCTCATTTGCACAAAACGACCGTAAAACCCTCTTTTGCATCGCCATCGCAAAACGCATCAGTTCATTATCTTGACACACACTATCTAACTCTTTTTCAAGATCTTTCTGCAGTGCACCCAGATCATCATAGCTCTTTTTTTTGGTGTAAAGGTTTGCAAGTGCAAGGTGGATATCGTTGCCTATGGTATGCTCTTTTGGCAAATCTTGCGGGATCTCATGCTCTGCAAGGTTTTTGATGTAGCGAAAATAGTACTTTTGCTTACATGTAAGGTAGGTTTTCAGGCGTGAACTAGAGAGTGTTACACCCTCAAAACTGTAAGGGATCACTCCAATGTTTGTGGCAGTTTTTTCTCGGTGGTGATTACGAAAAAGTATCTGTGTAAAATCCTGCTCACTATAGCTTGATGACTCTTTGATCCCTAGCTGTTTTAAAAATCTGCTCGGTACTGTATTAGCGCTCTTGATGTAAGATATCGCCACCTCTTGAGCGTTTTGAAACACCATAGAGTAATAGTGTTTTTGCAACTCTTCGCGATCCTGCATGGTAGGGAGTTTTGCGTGCTCTCTGAGTGTCGTGTTTAAAAACATATCTTTATCACTCTTTTTAGGCACATTGTTCTCATTAAAATCGATCACAATCACACCATCAAACGCAACACCCCTGCTCTCTAACACTCCCATCACCGTGATCTTACCGCCACTGACATCATCGATCACACTTTTGGCAAGTCGCTGCATAAAAAGGGTAAGGATTGACTTGCTCCCCATCTCTTGCATCAAAGGCAATACCTTCTCAAAGCGGTGCAGCTCCTCGCTAAAGATTGCAAGCTCTTTTTTATCCTCAATAAACTCCGTAAAGTCACGCAAAATTGTAACGATTCGTTGCACATCTCCCCGACTGCCATAGAGTTCGATGATCTTTGTTTGCAAATCAAGGTTGTATCTTTGAATCCTGTGTCTATTTTCTTGCGAGTCTTGCTCTATATATTTGATGTTGGCATCAAGCAGTTTATAGATACTGCTCTGTTTAAAACTTTTTCCCATCGCAAAGTTAAAATTACCCTTTGTATCAAAAAGTTGTAAAAATTTTGCTTTAGATTCATCAGGCACAATCACCGCTATTTTGTTGGCATCATACCCCTTTTGGATAAATTCATAGATCTTTTGTTTGACAAACGCCACCTGCAATAGATCTTCCCCAAAGGCGTTGCATGTAACAAGACTATTGTTGGTAAACTTTTCCTCTTTGATAATCTCCTCATTACCAAGATCGATAATATATTTTGTATTATTTGCAAACTCTAAACCAAATGATGCAAACTTTTTTTGCATCTTTTTATTGTAGCTTGTCGCATAAAAGTGGATATGTATCGTTACATATTTTGCCGCCTCTTGTAACACTTTGAGCTCAAAATTTGTCAAATACCCATCAAGATGCAGCTCGATATCTTTGTGGTGTGTCAAATAGGTGGTGTTTAGCTCATAGAGTGAGGGTAAAAAAATCTTATCGATCACTTTATGGGTATCACAAAGCTCTTTGTACCTGTGATAGAGTTCTATAAGAATCGTTATATGCTCTTCAAACTCCCCATACTGATCTAGTGCCAACAGATCATCGATGCTCACAAGCTCCGCACTTAACTCTTCAAAAAACTTCAAGATAAACGAGCTGTTTTTGGTAAAAGTAAAAAAATTGCGCTCGATTTGTAGTTTGGTAAAGTTTTGAAAATCTGATGCCTGCAGCAAAAGCAAGATTCTGCTGTCTTCATCGATCTTTTTATATCCACGCACAATGCAGAGTTTTTCTAAAAACTCTGCCATAGTGATGTAGTTTGGTAAAAAAAGTGAACTTTTTGAGGTGTCTTGTTGCGCGTGCCTGATGGCACGGGAGGAGGAGAGAACTACTGTTTTAGACTCCATAGCCTAAAACTCAAAAGCCTCTTTGATGCGTGTATCCGCTTTGATGTTATAAAATCTGTAGTTATCGCCGATAGTTATTTTTGCGATGATATTCCACACACCCGCTTTTGGAAACTTCGCACCACTCAAAGAGTAAACTCCATCTTCTTGTGTAAAGTTTTCCAGTGTTTGATCAAACTCTGCTGTTTCCGGTCTGCTTATCTGCACAACAATTTTACCGTTTTCTACCGCTTTACCCTCTTTATCGGTCAGCTGGTACTTAATAACAGGTTGCTTACCGCCTATATCCTCTGTAACATACTTTACGTTATACTTTTTATCAAACGCAATACGAGCATTGATAAAATCATTTGCCTTCTTATCAGCATCTTGATAATTGGTCATATAAACATCACTCTCTTGAATGTTAGCACTGCTTGTTACTTTAACTGTCCAAACACACATACCAAAAACGGCTGTTATAGAGCCTACTAAAATGTAAGGCCAGATCTTTCCACTACTTGGTTTCGCCACTTTTTTGCCCTCTTAAATATATTTTTCTTCTTATATACATAAATATACCATATAAAACAAAACCATAAAACAACAGTTTGACCCAAAAAAGCACTTGCTGGTTCGTATCACCCGGATCATTCTCTAAAACAACACCTTTTGCCGTAGCAATTTGATGTGCGACATCTACATAGCCGTTATACATTGCAGCAGCATACTTACCCACAATCTGCTCCCCTTTAGCCTTGCCCGCTAAAAGTGGTAGGATTGTTCCACCATAATTTGTTCGTAACTTATTAAAATGCTCCCAATTATCAGCATAGATCACTGCTATAAAAAATGCAGGAATTGCTGAAGCTGTAGGACTAAGTACTTGACTACGGTTAAAATATTTATATAAAGATGTATCGTTTACCTGTAT